>CAWUIT010000276.1:0-3671 GCA_963922345.1 uncultured Dokdonia sp.
TAAGAATTTAAAGAAAGGAGGTCCCACTATGTTAATTATACCAGTAAAAGACGGAGAAAATATAGATAGAGCGCTAAAACGTTTTAAGCGTAAATTTGATCGTACAAAGACGATGCGTAATCTTAGAGAGCGCAAGCAGTTTACAAAACCTTCTGTCGTTAGAAGACGTGAGATCCAGAAAGCTTCTTACATCCAAGGGATGAGAGATGCAGAAAATATCTAGAAATTAATAATCCGTCGTCACATTTGTGATCTGGATTAACGGGGAGACTCACCCTCTCTCAATAAAATTAAACCGTTGTATCTTTGAGATGCAACGGTTTTTATATTTATGGCACTTAAAGCATTTCTAGACTATCTTAAGCTTGAGAAAAACTATAGCGATCATACATTGCGAGCATATGAGCAAGATATAAATGAATTTAAATTGTTTGCGAGTGAGTCTTATGGAGAACAGGATCTTACTCAGATAGACTATCATCATTTAAGAGCTTGGATCATCCAGTTGGTTGATAAAGGAATTTCTAATCGAACGGTAAATAGAAAGGTATCCTCACTTAAGTCGTACTATAAGTTTTTGCTTAAGGTAGGAGATGTTAGGCAATCTCCGTTAAATAAACATAAATCCTTAAAAGTTTCTAAGCGTATACAAGTTCCTTTTTCTGAGATTGAGGTTTCTTCCGTTATTGATAGACTCAAGGAGTCTGATGATTTTAAAACATTAAGAGATTTACTTATTGTAGAGTTGTTATATGGAACTGGTATGCGGCGTGCAGAACTCTCAGGTCTTTTAGTTGGAAATGTCGATTTTGAACAAAAAACGCTTAGAATTATAGGTAAGCGTAATAAAGAACGTATTGTCCCATTATTACCCACTGTAATAAGAACGATATATAATTACCTGGAATTAAGAACTTCGGTACTAGAATTCGACCAGCACTCCCCATTAATCGTCACAAATAAAGGTCTTAAAATTTATAACACACTTGTTTACAGAATAATAAATCGTTACTTTAGTGAGGCTTCTGATAAACTTAAGACGAGCCCACACATATTGAGGCATTCTTTTGCGACTCACTTGCTTAATCAGGGTGCAGATTTGAACGTTGTAAAAGAACTTTTGGGTCACGCTAGCTTAGCATCAACTCAAGTTTATACACATAATAGTATCAAGGCTTTGCGAGATGTTTATACAGCATCACACCCGAGGAGTAAAAAATAGATCAGAAGTTTAGGAATCATTTTGTTTCAATAAATTAATCTATAAATCCTTATTCTATGAAAGTAACAGTAGAAGCACCTAAGTTTGATGCAGACATTAAGCTTACCGAGTTTATCAAAAAAAGAGTCTCAAAACTTGAAAACTTTTATGATAAGATTATTCACTCGGATGTTTATTTAAAATTAGAACCTAACGTACGTCCTAATAATAAAATTGTAGAGTTGTTGGTGAACGTTCCTGGCGATGAATTTATAGTTAAAAAGATGGGTAAATCGTTTGAAGAGGCAACAGATGGTTGTGTCCAATCAATGGAGCGTATCCTTCTTAAGAGAAAAGAAAAGATAAGGTCGAGAGTTATTTAAAAAAAAATTAAAAAAAGTTTGGGTAGGTATAAAAATTACCTACATTTGCAGTCCGTTAGAAATAGCGGACTTTTTTATGCCTCTTTTAGAGTGTATGTCAAGGTAAAGGCCGATGTAGCTCAGCTGGCTAGAGCAGCTGATTTGTAATCAGCAGGTCGTGGGTTCGAGTCCCTCCATCGGCTCTATTTTTTTACTAGATTAGTAGTAAAAAAAGTTCTTGGAAATATTGGATTATTTTTAATTTTATTGCGTAGTTTTGCGCACTGAAATTTTGATAATAACGGGGAGATACTCAAGCGGCCAACGAGGACTGACTGTAACTCAGTTGTTTTTAACTTCGCAGGTTCGAATCCTGCTCTCCCCACACCTTTAAAATTTACTTAAAAAAGTAGATTTTATAAAAGCGGGAGTAGCTCAGTTGGTAGAGCGTCAGCCTTCCAAGCTGAATGTCGCCAGTTCGAACCTGGTCTCCCGCTCTAAAAATGCCTTTGAGGTGTTGAGCTTTCGCGAAAGCGTAAATTTTACTAGCCGACGTAGCTCAGGGGTAGAGCGTTTCCTTGGTAAGGAAGAGGCCACGGGTTCAAATCCCGTCGTTGGCTCAAAAAAATATTAATAATGAGTGCTGGTCGCACTCACTTTTCGTGTTTAAAAGAGAAGGGACTCGATCACTAGTAAATAGTACACTAATAATAACTAAGATTAAATAATTACATTATGGCAAAGGAAACATACGATCGTTCGAAACCCCATTTAAATGTTGGAACTATCGGACACGTAGATCACGGTAAAACAACTTTAACTGCTGCTATTACGAAAGTATTGGCAGATGCAGGTTATTCAGAAGCTTCTGCTTTTGATCAAATTGATAATGCTCCTGAAGAAAAAGAGAGAGGTATTACAATTAACTCTTCGCACGTTGAGTATGCGACAGCAAATCGTCACTATGCGCACGTAGATTGTCCAGGTCACGCCGATTATGTAAAGAACATGGTTACTGGTGCTGCACAAATGGACGGAGCTATTCTTGTAGTTGCTGCAACAGACGGACCAATGCCACAAACGCGTGAGCACATCCTTCTTGGTCGTCAGGTAGGTATCCCACGTATCGTTGTATTCATGAACAAAGTGGATATGGTTGATGATGAGGAATTACTTGAGCTAGTAGAGATGGAGATTAGAGATCTTCTTTCTTTCTACGAGTATGATGGAGATAATGGTCCTGTAATCGCTGGTTCTGCTCTTGGAGCATTAAACGGTGAGCAAAAATGGGTAGATACAGTATTGCAACTTATGGAGTCTGTAGATTCTTGGATCGAAGAGCCACAACGTGAGACAGAAAAAGATTTCCTTATGCCAATTGAGGATGTATTCTCAATTACTGGTCGTGGAACTGTTGCTACAGGTCGTATCGAAACTGGTATTGCAAATACAGGTGACCCTGTTGAGATTATCGGTATGGGTGCTGAGAAGCTTACTTCTACTATTACTGGTATCGAGATGTTCCGTCAGATCCTTGATAGAGGTGAGGCAGGAGATAACGCTGGTATCTTATTAAGAGGTATTGAGAAGTCTCAAATCTCAAGAGGTATGGTAATCGTTAAGCCAGGTTCTGTAACACCACACGCTAAATTTAAAGCTGAGGTTTATATCCTTAAAAAAGAAGAAGGTGGACGTCACACTCCATTCCACAATAACTATCGCCCACAGTTTTACGTACGTACTACTGATGTGACTGGTAACATCGCACTTCCTGATGGCGTTGAGATGGTAATGCCTGGAGATAACTTAACAATTACTGTTGAGCTTATCCAGCCTATTGCTCTTAACATCGGTCTTCGTTTTGCTGTTCGTGAGGGTGGTAGAACTGTAGGTGCAGGTCAGGTTACTGAGATACTAGATTAATTAATCTAGATAGTATATAGAAGTAAAGGTGTCCTGTTTTCAGGACGCCTTGACTTTTGTTTAAAGGGATGCAATATCAAGTAGCATTCTTTTGATTCAAATAAATTTTAATGTAGAAATTATTTCTACAGGATACGGGTTTAGCTCAGTTGGTAGAGCACTGGTCTCCAAAACCAGGTGTCGTG
>CAWUIT010000277.1:0-3640 GCA_963922345.1 uncultured Dokdonia sp.
TCTGTAAGGATATAGCATTGATCACTATCTGGATTGATACGATCTGCACGCATTTTGATTTGCTGCTGGCTCTCCTCTCCTGAGACATACAACGTTTTATAAGGAAGCGCAAGGGAAATTTGAAGTAACAAGGTGCTCTTACCTATACCGGGCTCACCTCCTAAAAGCGTGAGAGATCCAGGTACTAAACCTCCTCCCAAAACTCGATTGAGTTCTCCATTTTTTGTATTCATCCTCGCCTCTGAGGTGGTAGAAATATCTGCTACCTTGAGAGGTTTACTCTTGCGTGTAAGTCCTGACGTTTTTGTTGTGGTAGATTTCCAATCCTTCTTATCTTCCTTCTGGACGACTTCTTCTACAATCGTGTTCCACTGCTTGCAGGCATTGCATTGCCCTTGCCATTTGGCATACTGCGTTCCACAGTTTTGACAGAAAAATGTTGTTTTAGTTTTGGCCATTTCAATTTACGTAAGACAAAATTAGAGAATCAATAAGCGATACCCTTACGCAATAGTGACTATTTAGTTAGGTTATTACGCTTTCGCGAAAGCGTACTTTTTAAAAAAATTAATATCCGAAGTCTTCTTTAATTTGATCTGCCTTATCTAGCATCATATCTTTTGTGAGGAAGGATATTTCTTCAAGTAAAAATGCGTTTTGATACGTGCGCATGGCTTTTTTAGGTTCTCCAGATTTTTCTAAAGACAGGGCAATATAGTAGTTCCCTAACATGGTTTCTGGATATTGTTTTCTAGCAAGCTGCCCTAGTTTTTCAAGTCCTTCCCAATCTGCCTTTTTTTCTAGGGCAGAAGAAATTGCGTTGTAATCGTTAATTCGCACCGCATCTTCTAGACCAAAAAGGGTTTTTACTGTTTCATATTTATCAATCAAATAATCGTAAGGGGCGTCGCTTTTTAAGATTTTTTCTTGATACTCCTTTTTACTTATGGGTCTATAGATCGAAAACATGTTTTCTAAAGCTTTGGGAATAGCTCGACCCACTAAGGAATAATGTGTCGCACCTTCAAAATTGTCAAAATTGTATTGCAAATCATCATTAGAAACTTGCTTGATCTGGCTATGTAGCTGTAATGTTGGGTCTCTTAAAACACTAATATCTTCTGTACCTGTAGCTAGATAGTAGAATAATTTTTTATCAATCGCCCCTAGGCGAGCAACGATACGCTCTTCCATCTCTGGTGCTAGATCTGGACTTAATGATATATATCCTTGAAAAAGTGTAGGATCCTTCATTAAATAATAATTTATAAAGTTTGCAGTAAGGTCGTGACCTACCGCTATTCTAAAAGAACTTGTTCTGTAATTTTCATCTAGATAAGGCATTAATTCTAAACCTAAAAACTCGAAAAAAGCAGCACCCGTATCTGCAGGGAGATTACTCACCTCATCATAATACGTGTCATCATCTCTACTGCTTACTTGATTAACTCCTACTACGATCACTTGCGGCATCTCTTCCCAATAACTGTAATAATCTACGTTACCAGCAACAGGTTCAAAAAGGTAATCACCATCCATTACAATAATGATGGGGTATGACTTTTCAACATTTGCTTCATAATTGCGAGGCAATTGGATTTTGAGCTGGCGATTACTACCGAGAATTTCTGACGATATTTCTTTATAATCAATCTGAGAAAATACGGTTACAGTCGAAAAAGAAAGTAAAAAGGTAAGTAAGAAATATTTCATAAGGGGGCGTTCACTTTAAATTTTGAAAGCCCTAAAATATAAAAAAAAGAGCTAGCGTTTTTTATGCAGTAGTAAAACTAAAGCGCATATACCCCCTACAACTACATTAAAAATAGTTTGTGTACCCCATAATAACCATCCAAAGGTAGCGCCATCCTCATAGCCAAAGAATGAAAATATAGCTGCCATTGCTATAGGGTACAAGCCCATTCCAGCATTTGTCGCGCTCATCGCAAAGGCACCTATCACAAAAGATGCTAGTATCACCCCGATAGGTGCATCTTCTGTTCCCGTAACTGTAAATTTCATGATCCAAAACATACCTATATACATCCCCCATATAAATAAGGTGTGTGCTATAAATGCGCCGTTGCGCTTCATATTTAAGATACTCTTAATTCCATCAAGTAAGCCTAATCCAAAATTTCGGATTTTAACGATAATAGGATGAGAGGATATTTTTAAAAGTCGTAATCCTAAAATGCCTGCTAGAATTCCTACGGTAAGCAAGATTATAAACCCTAGAGGATTTGCATTGAGTTTAAAATATTCAATTAATGCAGTAGATTGTAGTACAATGGCTATAGACATAATAGTGAGTAACACAATCAAATCTGCAATACGTTCTGCCACAATAGTCCCAAAGGCTTTTTCAAAAGGAATGGCATCTGTTTTTGAGAGAGATACCCCACGCAGAATCTCACCAGACCGTATGATAAATGTATTTGCAAAATAGCCTATCATTATTGCCATGAAACTGGTTCTAAATTTTGGTTTGTACCCCAGAGGCTCTAATAAAAACCGCCATCGATATGCTCTTGAAAAGTGACTTAAGAGTCCGCACGATATAGAGATGGCTATCCAAACTGGATCTACCGCCACAATAGCTTCCCACATATCACTACGCTCTGCCGCAGACATTTTATTGATTTGAAACCAGATCAAAAAAACTCCCACGAGTGGGAGTAAGATTTTGAGCGCAAGCCCTTTATTTTTTTTTGAAGTCAATTTTCTAGTTCAATAAATTTGTTTCCTCATTAGGAAAGCATAGGGTGGGTTTAAATTGCTTTGCCTCCTCAAGTTCCATAAAAGCATAAACAATTAATATCAAAATATCACCCTTTGCAACCTTACGAGCGGCAGCACCATTTAAAGTGATCTCACCACTATTGCGAGGTCCTGGTATAGCATATGTTTCCAGACGCTCACCATTAGTGACATTTACGATTTGTACACGCTCTCCTTCTATAATATTTGACGCATCCATGAGATCTTCATCTATGGTGATACTTCCTATATAATGTAATTCTGCTCCCGTTACTTTAACGCGATGAATCTTTGATTTTACAACATTTACTAACATAGTGCAAAGGTAATAATAAGTTTAATTTAGGGCTATATTATCGATAAGTCTCACATCACCAGCAAAGACCGCAATGAAAGCTCTATATTTTTGATTTTTACGCTTTCGCGAAAGCGGTTGTAAGTTTTTACTATTTGCAATTTCAAAATACTCAAGCTCTAACCCATCTAGGTTTTCAAATCGATTTGCAACTATGTCTTTCAACTCTCTTGCAGAATGTTTATCAAAAACCTCTTTTACTTCAGAAAGCATTTTATAAATGTAAGGGGCTTTTGTGAGCTGCTCGGGTGTTAATCTCGCATTTCTACTACTCAAAGCGAGACCATCTTGCTGCCTATGTATTGGGCAGCCTATAATCTCGATGTCGAGATTTTCTTTATTCACCAGACTTCTTACAATGACAAGCTGTTGGAAATCTTTTTCTCCAAAGTAAGCCTTATCCGGGGCTACCTGTCTAAATAGATGATTGAGTACCGTCCCTACGCCATCAAAATGTCCAGGTCTGTGCTCACCTTCCATAACTTGTTCTAAAGATCCAAAATTGTATGACTTTGATGCGATAGT
>CAWUIT010000278.1:0-3623 GCA_963922345.1 uncultured Dokdonia sp.
AAAAAGCAAATAGAAGAAGCTTTTAGAAGAAAGGATCTGATAATCTATACCAATCCGCTCGATTTTAGAACTTTTCTATTCGGACAGGAATTGGATAATAAGGCTGTTTTATTGATGAGCAGTGGGAATTATGGCGGAATAGATTTTGAGGATGTGAAGGGGTTGGTGTAAGAGTTTTGCTTTCGCGAAAGCATAAAAAATAACGCCCAAAAACCTACTCCGAAAAAACCCTCACTTTTTCCACAAAATGTTAATAACTTCAAGGCTTTGCAGTGCTATTCACACCACTACTGCAAAGCCTTTCTTTATATTTGTTTGTTACCGTAATTAAGACAATTTTAAGACGAATTATATGAGCGAAGACGCTAATAAGAAACAGTATTCGGCAGATAGCATTCAGGCCCTCGAGGGTATGGAACATGTACGTATGCGTCCATCCATGTACATTGGAGACGTAGGTACACGAGGACTACACCACTTAGTTTATGAAGTTGTAGATAACTCGATAGATGAGGCAATGGGTGGCTATTGTGATGCTATTGATGTTACCATAAATGAAAATAACTCAATTACCACTAGAGATAATGGCCGTGGTATTCCTGTAGGAATACACAAGAAGGAAGGCGTCTCTGCCCTACAAGTTGTAATGACAAAAATAGGTGCGGGAGGTAAATTTGATAAAGATTCTTATAAGGTTTCTGGAGGTTTACACGGGGTAGGTGTATCGTGTGTAAATGCACTGTCTAACCATCTTAAAGCTACTGTTTATAAAGAAGGTAAAATCTGGGAGCAGGAATATGAACGTGGTAAAGCCCTATATCCCGTAAAGGCTGTAGGTGATACAGATTTTACTGGTACTGAGGTGACTTTCTTACCTGACGACACCATTTTCCAGCAAACTACAGAATATAATTATGACACGCTTGCTTCACGTTTGAGAGAGCTGGCATATCTCAATAAAGGGATTACCATCACACTTACAGACAAGCGCCAGAAAAAAGATGATGGTACGTTTGAGACAGAAACTTTTCATTCAAAAGAAGGACTATCTGAGTTTGTAAGATTCCTAGATGGAAATCGCCAGCCGATTATCGGAAGCGTCATATCAATGGAAGGTGAGAAAAATGGTGTGCCTGTAGAAGTGGCTATGATTTACAATGACAGCTACGCAGAAAACCTACACTCTTACGTAAATAATATAAACACACACGAAGGAGGTACGCACCTAGCAGGTTTCCGTCGTGGTCTCACAGGCTCTTTAAAGAAGTTTGCTGATGCCTCTGGAATGCTTGATAAATTAAAGTTTGATATCGCTGGAGACGATTTTAGAGAGGGTCTTACGGCTATTATATCTGTAAAGGTAAGTGAACCTCAATTTGAAGGCCAGACAAAAACAAAACTTGGTAACCGTGAGGTAACCTCTGCCGTATCTCAGGCTGTTGCTGAGATGATTGAGATTTATATGGAAGAAAACCCGAACGATGCTAAGACCATTGTTCAAAAGGTTATCCTTGCCGCTCAAGCGCGACACGCTGCAAAGAAAGCGCGTGAAATGGTACAGCGTAAAACAGTAATGAGTATAGGAGGACTTCCTGGAAAATTATCTGATTGCTCTGAGACTGACCCAACACTTTGTGAGGTATTCCTTGTCGAGGGAGACTCAGCAGGTGGAACGGCAAAACAAGGGCGTGATAGGGAATTCCAAGCAATACTTCCTCTACGTGGTAAAATCTTGAACGTAGAGAAAGCAATGACTCACAAGGTTTTTGAAAACGAAGAAATTAAGAACATCTTTACCGCCTTGGGAGTAACTATAGGTACAGAAGAAGATAGTAAGGCGCTAAATCTCTCAAAATTACGCTACCATAAAGTGGTAATTATGTGTGATGCAGATGTGGATGGTAGCCACATCTCAACGCTTATTCTAACATTCTTCTTCCGCTATATGAAAGAACTTGTTGAAAATGGATACGTTTATATCGCAACACCGCCGCTTTATCTTGTGAAAAAAGGACAAAAGAAGCAGTACGCTTGGAATGATAAAGAGCGTGATGCTATCGCAGAGCGATTAGGTAATCAAGGAGTATCTATACAGCGCTACAAGGGTCTTGGAGAGATGAATGCAGAACAACTTTGGGATACCACTATGAATCCAGAGTTTAGAACGCTACGTCAAGTTGCGATCGACAATGGCTCTGAAGCAGATAGGATTTTTTCAATGCTCATGGGTGACGAAGTGCCACCAAGACGTGAGTTTATTGAAAAGAACGCTATTTACGCAAATATTGACGTGTAACTTACGAATCATAACTTTTAAAAAGGCTTTGAGTTTTTATGACTTAAAGCCTTTTTTTTATTGAGTTTCAATTCCAAATACCTCACCTTCAAAAACAGCGAATTATTTATAAAAGGTGCCGCTGTTTATCATAAATAATCGTTGAAAAATACAAAGTAATCGATCAAGTACTCATAAACTTCATTTTTACAGTAATTGCACTAGGTAGAAATAATGAGTTGTTTGATTAGTTTATTTTTAAGTATCAAAATAGATTATTTTTTGTGAATTAATGATTTAAAATTTCTGGAGATTTAGATGTAGGGGTTTAATTTTTCTGGAAAATTTTGAGACCAAATCCTCGCTACTTGTAGTGGGGATTTTTCATTTACAACAGAAAAATCCAACGTCCTACCCTATTTATATTTTACACAACACTTTTAAAATAGAACAAAAACATCGACAAGAGAACTCTTTTTGCCGATGAAATCTATTCTTTTTGATAAATTTTATTCCGGCAATTTCCTCTCTTTACGTCCATAATTGAACATATTATTTTTGCCTACAAATCATTTTTGAATTAATAAACTAGAT
Organism: uncultured Dokdonia sp.; assembly: GCA_963922345.1. Lineage (GTDB taxonomy): Bacteria > Bacteroidota > Bacteroidia > Flavobacteriales > Flavobacteriaceae > Dokdonia. The sequence continues at coordinate 2,870 of CAWUIT010000278.1, forward strand.
TAAGTTGGGTATTTGAGATAGTTTGATAAAAAATAAGCGAATACTTTATATTCATTTGGATTGTGAATTCCCCCTGCTTATTTTCTTCCCGTTGCTTCTTAAAGTAGCGGGAATTTTTATTTGGTTAACATACATTTAGCGATGTAGACTACCTGAAACGAGGGAGATATCGTATTTTCGCAAAAGCGTAAAAGCTATTATAATTAAACTATACATCCTTAAAATTACATCAATATGAAAGTTACTGTAGTCGGTGCTGGAGCCGTGGGAGCCAGTTGTGCAGAGTATATCGCAATTAAAAATTTTGCTAGTGAAGTTGTACTAGTAGATATTAAAGAAGGCTTTGCCGAGGGAAAAGCAATGGACCTTATGCAAACAGCCTCTTTGAACGGTTTTGATACAAAAATCACTGGTACTACTGGTGATTATTCAAAAACTTCTGGTAGTGATATCGCAGTAATTACATCAGGAATACCGCGTAAACCAGGAATGACTAGAGAAGAGCTTATTGGGATCAATGCTGGTATCGTAAAAAGCGTTGCTGCTAGTCTTGTAAAAGAGTCTCCTAACGTGATCCTTATCGTAGTTTCTAACCCTATGGACACTATGACCTATCTAGCTCATAAAGTAACAGGACTTCCTAAAAATAAAATTATAGGTATGGGTGGTGCTTTAGACAGCGCTCGTTTTAAGTATCGTCTTGCCGAAGCTCTAGAAGCTCCTATCTCAGATGTAGATGGTATGGTAATAGGTG
>CAWUIT010000279.1:0-3614 GCA_963922345.1 uncultured Dokdonia sp.
ATACGTTCTATCCCTAGATTTATTCTAATAGATCCTGAAGGAAATATAATAAGCGCAGACGCACCAAAGCCATCTAGTGAAAGACTTATAGCATTGTTCTCTCAGTTGGGAATTTAATAATGGGTTTTTGAGAAATAATAATTACCAAACTATGGCTAGCATCTGATAGCACATTTAAAACAACTCTAAAATCTCCTTCGGCACCCGCATTGGTTTTCCTTCTGGCATTTTGAGTAAACACCAGTTTGTCACTGCACTTACTAAGATATGTGCCTCCCCTTTACGGCGTATCTCCGTATGACGTACGGAAGTTGCAGCTGTAAAATTTTTCACGAAAGTGGTTACAACAATCTCATCTCCCTCAAACGCTTCTGCTTTGTATGTAATGTGGTGATCCATGACCACCCATGCCATTTTATTAATACCTAGACGTTCTTCATTTTGATCTTCGTCTTTAAAATAGTCTTTGGTTGCGTGATTCCAGTGTTTGCTTGCGGCAATTTGAACCCAGTCGAGATATACTACATTATTTACGTGCCCTAAGACATCAATAGCTGTAGCGGAGACCGTGAGATGATATTCAAAAGTCTTAGGTGTCAAATTCCTAACACCATTTTTGCAATCCAGAAATATATCAATATCCCGAAGATGTCATTACTTGTAGTTATAAATGGTCCTGTCGCAATTGCTGGATCTATCCCACGCTTGTGTAAAAATAAAGGTATGAATGTTCCAATAATCCCTGCCATTATTATCACTGCAACCAGTGAAACCGAGATGGCCGTGGCTGCTAGTGTATCTCCATACCAGAGCGCTGTAAAGGCAAATAGAGCAAGGCCTAGTAGTAAGCCATTGAGCGCAGCAAGCATCATTTCTTTGAGTAGTCGCTGCCCGATGCTGCCTTTTACATCATCGTTTGCAATACCTTGAACAATTATTGCGCTAGACTGTACACCCACGTTCCCTGCCATTGCGGCTATGAGAGGAGTATAAAAAAACAGTAATGCATAACTTTCTAATATATCTTCAAAACCACCCATTATCGTAGCGGCTCCCACACCTCCTACCAGTCCTAAGAAAAGCCAGGGTAACCTCGCACGTGTAAGGGTAAGTATACTATCTTCTGTATCTACATCTTGAGAGATACCAGCAGCCATTTGATAATCTTTTTCTGCCTCTTCCTTGATAAAATCTACAATGTCGTCTATCGTGATACGGCCTACTAAGTGTTTATCATCATTAACAACGGGCACCGCCTCGAGGTCATATTTCTGCATAAGTTTGGCAACATCTTCTGCCGCATCATTAATATTTACATAATCCACTTTAGGAATATATATTTCGGCAATTTTCGTTTTTGTATCAGATGTTAGAAGATCTTTTAAAGATAAGCGCCCTATAAGTTCATTTTCTTTAGTCACTACGTAAATTGAGTGCACTCTTGTTACATCTTCTGCTTGCCGGCGCATCTCTCTCACACATCCCGCAACGGTCCAGGTGTCTTTTACCTTAATGAGTTCTTTTGCCATCAATCCCCCTGCACTATTCTCATCATACTGCAGCATCTCTCTAATGTCTGCCTTATGCTCCTCGTCTTCAATTTGTGATATTACTGCCTGCTGGATATCATCGTCTAGCTCCGCAATCATATCGACCGCATCATCTGTATCCATCTCATCTACCTCATCTGCAATTTCGGCAGGGGTAAGATTATCTAGTAACTTCTCACGCACATCTTCATCTAGCTCCATAATAGCCTCAGATGTTTGCTCACTATCTAATAAAAGGACAAGATATGCAGCCTCGTCTGCATCTACCTCTTCTAGAATTTCGGCAACGTCTGCGTGGTGTAAATCGGTAAGCAACTCCTTGAGCGCCTTTTCATTTTGAAGCGCTACATGTTGCTGTATTTGATTTATAAGCGTAGTGGTAAGTTCAAACTGCATAGACTTCATTTTGCTAGTTGCACAAATATAGGAAATCAACCTATGGATGACATGTTACTTCGATATAGATTTACGCAGCCGTAAGATCATTTGTAATTGCTGCGGTGAGATCAATAAACTGCTGTACGGAGAGTTGTTCTGGTCGCTTGTTTAAAATCTCGCTTTCGCGAAAATCATCACTCAATTCCATCCCCTTCAAACTATTACGCAATGTCTTTCTACGTTGTTGGAAAGCCATTTTTACCACCTTAAATAACATCTGTTCAGAACAGCCTATATCGTTGAAATTTGCTTTTCGCTTTAAGCGCAATACACCACTATCTACTTTGGGTGGTGGAATAAATACGGTAGGCGGGACAGTAAATAAGTATGTAGCCTCATAAAATGCCTGTGTTAGTACCGATAGTATACCGTAAGTTTTACTACCGTGATCTGCACAGATACGTGCCGCCACCTCCTTCTGGAACATTCCAGTAAATTCTGGAACCCGCTCTTTGTGCTCTAAAGTTTTAAAAACGATCTGTGTAGAAATGTTATAAGGAAAATTACCTGTTATTGCTAGCGGCTCCTTGGGGTAAATAGTATCTAGATCATACCTTAGAAAATCTGCTTCTAGAACTTTAAATCTAGCTGCTGTAAGTTTATGCTCAAGGGTAAATGTAGTCTGTAAATGGTCAATAGATTCTTTATCTAGATCCATGACCGTAAGTTGTATAGGTTTTTCTAGCAGATATTTTGTTAAAACACCCGTTCCAGGACCTATTTCTAATACGTGTTTATAGCCATCGAGCGTAAGCGTATTTGCGATATCTTGAGCTACTGTCTCATCGCCTAAAAAGTGCTGTCCTAAGTGCTTTTTTGCCTTTATGCCTTGATCTTGATGATCCCGACGGGAGTGCGGTTTGTCAAATGTGCGCTTTTGTTTTTGTCTCCCCATTTAATGCTCACTTACAATTTCAAGCTCTGTTCTAAAGGCTACCATTTTACCTGCAAACTTACTACCTGCTGCTTGGAGACGCTCTTGGTGTTGTGCGTAGTAATCTTCTAAGTGCTCTCTGTCTGGAGCCGTATATTGAACAGAATAGGTAACACCGCCCATTTCTTCTTCAACGAGCACTTTTGACATAAGGGCTTTATTAAATTTGCCCGTTGCTAGTACTTCTGGGATATGCTCCTCTTTCATCCATAGTAGCCATTCTGAAGCAATGGAATCATCTACGTTAATTGTTACATTATATATTATCATAAATTTCAATTTATAGCATCACCTCTTAAGTTTCTAAAACGCTTTTGGGCTTCTACATAATAAATACTATCTGCAAGGTCAAAAATGATGCGCTCATAGTTACTTTTTGCCTTATCTGGATTATTAAGAGGCCCCTCGTACAATCTTGCTAGGCGATAGTAGGCATCATCTGCCAGTACACCATCTCGGTAATACTCAATAATTGTTAGGTAGTTTTTCTCGGCTTTAGTAAAGGCATTTTTATCTTCAAATAAAAGTGCTTGCGAGAGAAGTGTTTCATCTTCAATTTTTTCGCCTTTATGAGTGTCTAGAATCTCATCGTATAGGAGAATGGCCTGCTCCTTTTTGTTTTGATAAGCTAGTAAGTCTGCTCGCGCGTATTTTTTTAAAGCTGTTTGCAAGCTATCATCTACCGTGTTATC
>CAWUIT010000280.1:0-3611 GCA_963922345.1 uncultured Dokdonia sp.
AATAGGTTTCGCATTACCAGGAGATATTCTATTAAGTCATAAAGGTACTGTAGGGCAAGTTGCATTGATACCTAACAAGATTGATTATCCATACTTTATGCTCACCCCTCAAGTCACATTTTACAGATGTAACAATGAGAAAATTATCAATGAATTCCTCTACTATATTTTTAATTCTCAATATTTTCAAAATCAGTTAATAAGATTAAGTTCTCAATCAACAAGAGCTTATGTGGGCATAACTGCACAACGTAATTTAAAACTGATATTGCCAAAAAATATTGATGAACAAAAAGAAGTGCTTAAAATTTTAAAATCTATTGAAAGCAACTTATCGCTCATTAACAAATCTCTTTTAAACTCTAAATCCCTTCAAAAAACATTAATCAATCAGATATTTTAATGCAGTGGTACGAGGCAGATGAGCGTTGGTGGCTGTTGTATAAAATAGATCGTGAGGAGTATGTTAAGCGGTTTGTGGTAGAAGGACGTTTTCACGAAAGTGTACCTCAAGGTATTCAAGATGCGTTTGAAGGTGTAAGCTACATAATGGCAGCGGCCTATTATCATTATCCCCTCCTGGATGATGCGATGGTGAAGATGTTGTTGTCCTTTGAGATTGTGATCAAGATGAAAATTAAAGCACTTGGTCTTAATACTAGTTATATCAACAAAAGAGGAAAAGAGCAAGAAAAACGCCTTGTTGATTTAATTGATGAAATTGGTAATGAGCCTTTATTCGCATTTCTAAAGCCCGATCTCAATAGGATCAGGAATTTTAGAAATAGGAAAATGCATCCTAAAGAATACGGTTTTGCTGGTGCTTTAGGGCACACTCCTGAGAATGCTAGACTTTTTATCAATGTGATTAATCTGTTGTTTCTTCCAGATGCTAGCCTCAAAAAGCTTCATAACAAAATTGCTAAACTGGATGAACAGCTTGAGCTTTACGAAACTGGACTCTTTACACTCGCCTATGAGAATACCAAAATCTTAATAGACGGTATTTATACGTTTAAATTTAGGGCGTATGGAGATAGACAATTGCTCCTACTCTACATTGCTCCCCTTACTACAAAAGTTAAAGAGCTTTACATCGATAAAAAATATCCAGAGCCCTTGCTCATCACTTTGAAAGACTTTCAAATAAAGGAACGCTTCATTACGGGAACTGACACAAACGGATTACCTGTGCTTATAGAGCATACCGATAAAAAAGAAAATATTGCTACTTGGGCAGCCTATCAAAAGGACTTAAAAACCGTTTCGGAACAGGATATTGAGATCTACATCTCTACAGACTCTAATCGGGCTTTATTTAAGATGGAGCGCATTATTTATGAGCAATTGTGGAAACCTGTAAATGAATTTTCTCAAAAATAGCTAGCTTCACATCTCAAGTATGTAATTACGGCAGACAAAAAAGAACTTATAGCGTATATCAACACCCATTACCAAGCTGGTTTGACTAATAATAATACTAGTTTCTCCAAGATAAATAAATCCAAAGATGTCTGGTGGTTTAATGTTCCAGTAGACAAGTTTACGATGCCAGTACATTTGTTATTACAAACAGATACTGGTGCTTTTCGGATAGAACTTCCTGTAGACTTTGTCGCTAGTCTAAAGAAAACGTTTAGGATAAGAAAAGATAAAAATGCGGTAGATTTAGAAATTAATGCAGGGAGTCGCAACTTTTTATGTGATGTAAAAAGTGGTGGGACTGGGTTTTGTTTTGGGGAGTTTGTGAGGGAAGAGGTTTATTATCAACAATATAAAGAAAAAATATTATAATGAGATTTTTTGTAGTAAGTGCAGGTCAACCTGGTGAAGCCTATATGGATGAAAATTTTAAAAGGATTATTGAAAAGAAGGCGTTTAATATTCACGAGGATACTACAATGAAGGGAGCCTATGAAGAAATACAGCCTTGTGATGTTTTAATTCTGAAGTATAATGATAAACTGGTTGCTTACGGTATAGTTACTAAAAGATATATAACAGATAATGAACCTTTTAATCTCTGGGCTGGCGTAAGGAATTGGGCTCTTCACAATTCTAAAAAGAAAAAGGACGGAGTTAGTAAAACTGGAGTTGGTGATGCAGCTATCAACGCAGGTAGCTATGACACAGTAAAGGAGGTAGATATAGATTTTGCGATAAAAAAAATCACACTTATAAACACGAAAGATTCGCAATATAACTACATCCTACAAAATCACAATAAAACTAAGAGTGAAATGGAACTACAAGAAACAATTGATCTTTTAGAATATAAAAAGCAAATCATTTTACAAGGCCCTCCAGGTACTGGAAAAACCTATACAGGAAAAGATATTGCATATAAGATGATTACTGGAAATAGCCTATCATCTAATAATGATAAAAGAAAAGAACAACTTAAAGAATTTACTGATACAGATCAATTTGAGATTATACAGTTTCATCCTGCATATTCTTATGAAGACTTTGTAAGAGGTATAGTTACAGAAACTAAAGGTGGCCTAGTTCATTATACTAGTAAGAACAAAACACTTGCTGTAATAGCAAAAAGAGCTAAAGATAATCTTGAGAAAAGTAATAAGAGTGTTGACGATCTCAAGCAAGATGAGCGTTATAATCAAGCATTAGATCAACTTATAGAAAACATACAACAAGATCTAGATGACGAAACTGATGGTAAATATGAACTTACAAAGTCTGCTTACATCACAGAATGCGATGACCAGTATTTTAGATATACAGGAGACAACTGGCAATCTAGCTTTAGGATTCCATACGAAGAACTTGTTGTTATTGCAAAACATAATCTTCGATCTCGCCAAGAGATTAAGAAATCCCGTATAGTTAGAGGTAGTAGTAGGCAACACGCGACCTACCTTTGGAAACTTATGGAAGACTACTATAAAATCTTAGATAATTTTCCTGTACCTCAAAAGGTTCAAAAAGAAGAAACAAAAAAGTTTATCCTAATTATTGATGAAATCAATAGAGCAAATCTTCCATCGGTGTTAGGGGAACTCATTTACGCATTAGAATATCGCGATGAACCCGTTGAGTCAATTTACGAATCTCCAGATGGCACAAATGAAATCACATTACCAAGTAATCTATACATTATAGGTACAATGAACACAGCAGATCGTTCTGTTGGACATATAGATTATGCGATAAGACGCCGTTTTGCCTTTGTTGATATGTTACCAGATATTGAGGTTGTACCTGCTTTCGCGAAAGCGGACTTCTTAAAAGTAGCATCACTGTTTACCGAAGAGTATTTAAGTTCAGATTTTAAAGCAAATGATGTACAGATAGGTCACAGTTACTTTATGGGTGATGAGAAGCATCTTTCCCTAAAAATTAAAAATGAAGTAGTTCCTATATTAAGAGAATATGTAGTAGATGGAATACTCTCGAGTGATGCTACTGACATTATAAACAAGTTATAGTGACAGACCAGATCACATTGATAGCATTAGGAGAGCACGCCTCGACATACGATATAGAACTACCTTATGGTCTAGAATATTGCTATTTTAAGAATGTAAAACAGGATTACAGAAATCGTGACATAGAACCCTGTTTTAAGGTTGCAGACGGCAGTATATCTT
>CAWUIT010000281.1:0-3562 GCA_963922345.1 uncultured Dokdonia sp.
AATACGGAGATCAAATGCCTCTACTATATTCAGAGCCTATAATAATGATAGATGCTAAGCAAACAGATGCTATAATAGAACATCTTATTGCTGTTTAAAATTTGTGTCTATTTTATAAAATTGTGGGTAGACTTCTTATGTAATTGCCAAGATTACTTTTTTGTAAATTCTTAAATATGCTAATTCGTTCTTTGGGATCAATGTTGTCAAAAATTTGCTTATAACTGGTTGAAAAATTCTCCTCAAATTCCTTATAATTTGACGCAGCTCTACTTTCTTTTTTTAAAATTTTGAGAAGTTTTTTACTCGAGAGACGCTTAGTGCCAATAAGGTACGTAGCTTGATTTTCTCTCGCATCTTTGAGAAGTTCTCTATAACTATAATCTTTATTGAGTGCGATGTTTTTTGTAAAGGAGGATAGCGTATTTTGTTTATTCGTAGAATAGTCTATCGAAGTATATGTTACTTGACTCTGTACATAGTGCATTCCAGCTGTTAGAATAATTAGTAGGAAGGTTTTAATTGATTTCATATCGTTACATTTATTTCGCGTAAGCGGTTGTGTTCTTATCTTTATATTAGTGAAGCAAAGGTATCTTGATTAATAAGTATAGGTAATGGATATACTTCCTCATGACTTGTACATTTTGTACATTATTCAATATTTCAGCTTATGAAACTTAGGTACAAATCAAAATTAGATGAGGGTCTGCTTATTCTAACAAACTTCAATTGCTATCCCTCGCAACAATTACTTTCAGATAAGGGGCTTTATAAAATAATATGGGCAAAGGATAGTAACAGAAACCTGATAATCGATGGCTACAAGATTGTATTAACTCAAGGGCAGATGCTATTTTGTTCTCCTTTAAATAGTATTGAGGTAGCTCAAAGCAATGGACTTCTCGCTTTAGTATTTAACAGAGAATTTTACTGCATACGAGAGCACGATGCAGAGGTTTCTTGCAATGGTTTTTTATTTTATGACTCATCAAGGCCCCCAATTATTGATTTATCTGAAAGAGATTTAAAAAGCTTTGGGGCGCTATTTTTAATGATAGAGGAGGAGTTTGAAACGCAAGATCAAATTCAAGGTGAAATGCTAAGAGTACTCTTAAAGCGACTACTCATAAAAGCCACTAGGTCTATTAAAGCACAGATGCCCAATCCCAATCTTCCTAAAAAAGAATTTGATCTCGTTAGACAGTTTCATATTCTAGTAGAACAACATTTTAAACAACAGCATCAAGTATCAGATTACGCAGAGATGTTATTTAAGTCGCCTAAGACGTTATCTAATTATTTCAAGAAAGTAGGGAATAAATCGCCTCTCAAAGTCATAAACGAACGTATTGTTTTAGAAGCCAAAAGACTTTTGCTTTTCTCAGATAAAACGGCAGAGGAGATCGCTTATGAGTTGGGTTTTAACGATGCCAGTCATTTCTCTAAGTTTTTTAAAAAATCTACAGGAGTACCACCTGGAAGTTTTAAAAATGTAAAAAGCTCACTATAAAAGTGAGCTTTTCCAGAAACTGCCAGGGGTGAATTAAATAAGAGCAGCTTCTAAAGGTCTTGCAGCTGGAAAATCTACCGGTACCTTAGTCGTGTTGTGTATATAATTAGAGATTGTCTTATCACCCACTAAGGATATAGTGTCGATTAAATTTTCACGAGTCCACCCTGCGTTAAAAAAATTCTCAATTATATCGGGATGCGTATTTCCACGATTTTCAGTAATGTTTTTGGCAAATTGAGCGAGAGCATTTAGTTTTTTATCAAAACTAGCCTTCCCAGATCTTAATTCCATAATTTGATCTTCTGTAAACCCATTCATTCCTGCAATAGCTGTATGTGCTGCAAGACAGTATTTACAATTATTAACTTGGCTTACTGCTAGATTAACAACCTCTTTTTCTTTCGCTTTAAGCGAGCTAGGTGCATTAGAAAAATCTAGATAATTTTTCAATGCATTTTTTGAAAATGCATAGGTGGCAAATAGGTTAGGAACAAATCCTACAGTTTTTTCTAGATTGTCAAAAATTGTTTGATTCACATCGCTCACTTCACTTCTTGCTGGTACTTTAAAATTGCTCATAATGACTGTCTTTTTATGTTAAAATAATTTATGAATTGATATATGGTTTCTCTGCATCACAGTAATAATCATTGTGAAAGTGCGTATCACAATTTGTCTTGAAGAGGGGTGTTTTTAAAACTTTTTTACTCGTTTTTCTAAAAATCTCTATGAGATTAAAAATTGATTTGGTTTTCATATTTCTTGTTTTAATTTTTTGTACACAGAAGTAGACGGGCATCTTAGAGTAACCTTATAGTGCGTTATTCCCGAGTGATGGTATATTATTCCCTTTTACAATATTCTTTATGGGGAGCGAGAGAATATTGCTTGTTTGCGACCGTAGTTTCCCGCTTTTCATTACAATTCCTCGCGTCGGCGTTGCCAGACAGCTGTGGGATTTTCATTGCAATCGGGGCTAGGTAGCTAGAGACTGTGTTTAAAACATCAATTTATAGTAGAAAGACGCTCATTATTGTGTAATTCTTAACTATTAGCCAAGAGCCATTTATATATCTTCCATAATAAATTACTTACAATGAAAATTAAAATTGAAGTATCACCAGATCACGTAAAAAATATAGAAGTACTTCCCATTTCTTGGTATATAGAAGATTACCGGAGATTGTTGGATGTAATGGATTATGGCGATACGTCAGGAATGACAGATGATGAACTAGAGGAGATGACGCTCTTATCCCTTTCAGATTATGAAACTCATGAAGCAGCAGAGATCATACTAGCTTATTTATTTAAAGATAAACTCAACAAGGGTCAGATAGAAAACTTATCTCACGAGATACTTAATGAGCATCCTTGGGAAGAATATGCAGATTTATCACTACACGAGACATTCTTTAATGCTTGTCAGATTTTATATAAAGCCTATAACGGTAAGTTTCCACATCCTACCGCAATTCGTTTTGAGGTCACTTTTTCGGTAAAAAGTAAAACGATGCTTTCTGTTTTTGATACAAATATTAAATCCCAAGTAATCCGTATTCTTACTCAAGGTATGCCTACTAATACCCTTTTAAAAAGGTTATTTAATGATGAGTTGAAAGAAAATTATTTTCCAGAAGCAGAGCATATCATATGGCAATTGCAGAAAGTAAAACAAAATGAAACATCTATTACATTCGATATATTAAGTTCAAAAAGATGGTTTGAAGATTTTAAATATGTTGAGGATTTTAGTGCAGAGCTTGATTATAATCACGATTAGCCTGAAACTTTTTACTTATGATGGTCATTAGATAAACTTGTAATATCTTTGATTTAGTAAAGGGCCATTAACTCAGTTGGTTCAGAGTGTCACGTCGACAACGTGGAAGTCATTGGTTCGAATCCAATATGGCCCACAAAAACCCAAAAACCCTTCCCACATTGTTGGGAGGGTTTTCTATTTTTACTTGTTGAGACTATTTTACCGTTTCAAAGTAAAGTGTCCATTAACGGTTCGTTGTGTTCCTTCTCCATCCACTTCGG
>CAWUIT010000282.1:0-3546 GCA_963922345.1 uncultured Dokdonia sp.
CGAGATACTTGAGAGGCTAGTTGTAGAACATTGTCATTTGTGATTCTATGAGAAAGCTTTTTTTTGAGTAACTCTAGTTCATCCTCGCTAAAAGCTTTAGTAGTTTCTAGAGACCAATATAATTCTACTCTAGAGCTGGTTTTATTAGCGTGCTGCCCTCCTGGACCACTACTCCTAGTCGCTTTAAAAGTTAATTCACTAAGTAACTGTTCCTTATCCACGATTATTTATTTCGTCTACAGCGTTCACTACAGTATTTTACTTCCTCCCAGTTCTTCTCCCATTTTTTTCGCCAGGAAAAGGGCTTTTCGCACACGATACAAATTTTGGAAGGGAGGTGTTGCTTTTTCACGAAAGTGTAGTTATTGATAGCGTTCTCTTAAGTTATCAAGCATAATCTTTGTAATTGCATCCAGGTCAAACTTATGCTCCCATCCCCAGTCATTGCGTGCAATACTATCATCTATAGACTCCGGCCACGAGTCTGCAATTGCTTGTCTAAAATCGGGCTCATAGCTTATTTCAAAATCTGGCACTTGTTTTTTAATGCTACTTGCAACATCTTCGGGCGCATAGCTTACTCCTGCTAGATTATAAGATGACCTTACTTTTATAGCTTCTTTCTTTGCATCCATTATACTTATGGTTGCACGTATAGCATCATCCATATACATCATAGGTAATACAGTTCCTTCTTTAAGAAAACAGCGATACTGCCCGTGTTTGAGTGCTCGATGGTAAATATCTACAGCATAATCTGTTGTTCCTCCACCTGGCTCTGTTGTATAGCTTATAAGCCCCGGATAGCGGATACTGCGTACGTCTACGCCATATTTTTTAAAATAATACTCACACCAGCGCTCACCTGTTTGTTTTGAAATTCCATATACTGTAGAAGGCTCCATAATGGTAAGTTGTGGTGTATTTTGTGCTGGAGTTGTCTCTCCAAAAACTGCAATACTCGATGGCCAGAAGACCTTTTTAATCTTCTTTTCTTTGGCCAGGTTTAAGACGTTGAATAAAGAGGTCATATTAAGATGCCAAGCCTTTGCTGGAAAGCGCTCTGCAATCGCACTTAGCATTGCTGCCATAAGGTAAACGGTCTCTACCTTATATCTAAAAATAATATCTTCTAGCGCGGCAAAATCTGTTGCATCGAGTAACTCAAAGTGCCCTTCTTCCATAAGCACATCTCCACCTTCTCTTATATCACTAGCTACTACCTTATCTACACCAAACCTCTGGCGCAATGTCATTGTAAGTTCGGTACCTATCTGACCGCACGCTCCTATGATGAGTATTCTTGATTTCATACTATAATTTTGGGATTACGCTTTCGCGAAAGCGTATGCAAACTTAACCATAAATCTTTCCCGTGTACCAAGATTTAGGCTACTTTTGTGACAGGCATCGAGACTTTATATATATGAAAAACTTAATTACAGCACTAGTTATTATCACTGTAGTAAGTCTGTCTTGCGATAAAAAAACGAGTACTCAAGAAGTGTCTACCGAGAAAAAAACATCTAGCATTGACACTCTCAAGATCGCTACCCCTAGCAATTTAAAACCTGTTATTCCTCTAACTAAACAAGCAAAAGAAGGTGTTTTATCTTGGACATTTTACAATGATCTAGCTGCCGCTATAGACAGTCTTAATGTTTCATCATTAAATGATCTTAAAGCTCGATTAGTCACTTTTGATAATCTCTATCTCGCAAGGCAAGAGGCTCAAGAGGCCGAGGTTTCTGTGGCCCCAGAGTTTACCCAGAATAATGCTATTAAGGCAAGATTACTTGCTATAGAAACAAAGGTAAAAGTTCTCAAAAACAACTCACAACTCAACAGCCCAGATGCCAATGTGTTGTCACTCCAAATAGGTGAAGTTAAAAATGCACATCAAAACTTGAAACTTCAACTTAATGAGCTTTTTGACACTAGCTTCAAAGATTTACTAGAAGAAATAAAATTAGAAAATGAAAATGCAGCTAAACGTGATTCGATTTCAAACTTACAAGATCAATTTGATCAGTAAACTCGTACTATCGCTACTATGGGTATGCATGATAGTTCCCAAATTAAGCGCCCAGAACATTGATCCTGTTAAAAAGGATATAGACCTGATGCTTACTACCTGGCATCTTGCAGCTGCAGACGCAGACTTTGATACGTATTTTAATCATATGACAGAGGACGCTGTCTTTATAGGTACAGATGCTACAGAAAATTGGACTGTAGATGAATTTAAAGCATATTCAAAACCCTACTTTGATAAAGGTAAAGCTTGGTCATTTACTACTCTTGAACGAACCATTTTTATAGATCCACAACTGCCAGGAATTGGTTGGTTTGACGAGCTATTAGATACTCAAATGGGAATTTGTAGAGGTTCTGGAGTGGTGAAGAGGGTTGATTCTCAATGGAAAGTACAGCATTATGTGCTTTCAATAGCAGTTCCAAATGAATTTGTATCTCAACTCACCAAAATGAAAAACGATTGGGATCAATCTCAGATTAATGAAATACGCAATAAGATGTAGTTATTTTCAAGAATAATTGGCAAAAAATGAATTTTAAATACATTTCATTGTCTTTTTATCGATTAATTAAGCATTTTACCTATTAAATATTATGTAAGAATAACATTGTGGTTTATATTTGACAACTTTTCTAAAAAATCACAATGAAAAAAATACTAGTCTTATCCTTTACCCTCTTTTCATTAAGCTTATTTGCGCAACTGGGTACAACAGCTCCTTGGATGGAGCCTTTTAACAGTTCAAATCGAACTACAGAACCTACTTTTCAAGAAATTGTTGACTCATTTGAGGCGTATTGGGAAGATAGGGATGAGACCATTAAGGGCAGCGGTTATAAACCTTTCAAAAGATGGGAATCTTTATATGAGAATTACCTCAATGATGATGGTACCGTTATGTCACACAAGCAGTTGTGGGATGTCTGGATGCAAATAAATGCTTCTTCAAGAGCAGCACAAACAGATGATAGCGACTGGTATAATATAGGACCTCTTACACATACAAACACGGGTTCTTGGTCTTCTGGTCAAGGACGTGTGAATGCGTTTGCGGTAGATCCAAGTAACTCCAATGTACAGTACGTTGGGGCTCCTGCTGGAGGCATTTGGAAATCTATTGATGCTGGTGCTTCTTGGGAACCTCTTACAGATCACCTGCCACAGATAGGTGTTTCTGGAATCGCTATAGATCCTACAGATACCAATATTATATATATTGCAACAGGAGATGATGATGCCGGTGATTCTAGTAGTATAGGCGTAATGAAATCTACAGATGGTGGTCTTACTTGGAATACAACAGGACTCAATGAAAGTAATACTCCTGACTCTATGAATGAAATTTACCTAGACCCTGCAAACGAAAATATCTTATGGGTTGCAACTAGCAATGGCGTATACAAGACTACAGATGCTGGTGTTACTTGGGTAAATAAAATAAATGGAGAGTTTGACGATTTAAAAGTTAAACCGGGAAGTTCTGATGTACTGTATGCAGCAGACGCGTC
>CAWUIT010000283.1:0-3539 GCA_963922345.1 uncultured Dokdonia sp.
CTATTGGATACACGCTCTAAACAAGCATTGATATCTGATGCCACTATAAAAGGCGAAGTTGCCTGAAGTAAACATAGCATATCATAATCGGAGTCTAGGTTTTTTACAAACTCTGTCATACCCATTTCTGTAGACGCGGTATCTGTTGCGCTCTCTTCACTCCGTTTTATAACGTGAACTTTATCAGTCCAATGGTACTCCTTTTTGACAAATGAGATAATACCATCATCATCTGTAAATACATAAATGCTATCTAAATGAGATGCAATGGCCTCTCCAAGTGCCCAGCAAAAGAGCGGGCGACCTAGCAACTTTTTTTTATTTTTTCCAGGAATTCCTTTGGACCCCTTCCGTAAGGGGAGAAAGCCTATCTTTTTCATTAGTTAGGTTTGAATTAAGTTTGCTTTAACAGCTACTTCTTACTTAGACCGATAAAAGTATGTATTTTTCGGGTAAAAGGTAGCCTTTTCTGTATTTTAATCTATTTTCGCGAAAGCGTACCATTCAACCTCATTCTTGTAAGAATATGATCGATTCTAAGCAGCTTTTTTTTACTAATCATCTCACAGATCCTGCAACTCAAGCGCCACTAAAAACGATAGATCAAGAAACGTTAATCTTTGAAAATGGCACCTCCTACCCCTTAAGGCAGGGAATACCAGTGCTTATTGATGACGTAGAGAGTATTTTTAAAACGAATGATATTCTTAAAAATAAGCCTACTACCCAAGATGCCCAATACCGTAAAAAGAGTTTTAGAACGGTTGTACGACAGAAATTGCTTCCATCGCTCTCTCAAGATTTTAACATGGAAAATCGCTATACCACACTAGCCGAAGCGCATAGTGGTTGCAAAGTGTTGGTTATAGGTGCAGGTGATAAAATAACTTGGTATAATGAGATTTTTAAAGATGCGCTTGTCATCACTACAGATGTACACTTGCAATTTAATCCAGATCTTGTGGTTGATGCGCACCAGATACCGTTTAAAGATTCAAGTTTTGATCTTGTGATTGCGGGTCAAGTGCTCGAGCATACCTTTAAGCCTTGGGTGGTTGCACAAGAGATTGAACGTGTATGTAAAACGGATGGAACAATGCTTATCGAAGTACCTTTTAATTTTCCCTACCACGGAGCGCCCTATGATTTTTTTAGATTTACTTTTACAGGCTTGCGAAGTCTCTTTCCAAAATCTGAACTCATAGCTACCGAGGTTGCCGAAGGAAATGCAAGTGCTGTTGCAACCTACAACTCGCAATTTTTAATAGACGCTTTTAGTCATCGATTTTTGCGAAGTACCATGCTCTTTGTATCCAGAATACTATTTGGCTGGATGAAGTATCTAGATAAAAATTCGAAAAAGGTTAATTTAAGAACGATCTCTATTCCTAAAGGCTTCAGTATGACCTTCAAAAAAGATAACAAGCAGCGAAGTAATAGCGCCCTTTTAGAAGAGTACAAATTATTACACAAGTAGCGTGCGCTACTAGCAACTAGGTAATAAGAATTTTAAAAACGATTTCGCCCTTATCTCTGTGATACAAGTACGCATAAGGACAGTTTCTATAGTGAGTGATTATCAATTCGATCAAAGCTTCATTAACACGCTCTAGATCTAATATCGGAATGATTTTCCTGTCAAGGACTTTTTTAAGAGCGTTTTTTAAAGGCTTTTTGGATTGCTCATTAATAATTAAATGAAGACAAGTTCCTTTTTCTAAAACCTTTAGGCTTGCTAGTAAAGCCTTGATTGCCGCCTCTTCATTATTTGAAGTAAGTAGTAAGGTGGGTTTTTCTAAGGTCTCATAATCTGCAAGCTCACACTTTACCCCCCATTCTAGACTTGCTGAATTTCTTGTTGCATTGAATGTTTTACCAAGTTCAAAATACTGCTGATTAATTTGCTCTAGATGGTTATGATAAGGCTGCAAGCTCTCTTTTGATCTGTAGGCTTTGGGATGCCATTGATGAAGCAATAAAACCTCACTATCGAAAAACGTAACATCTACCTTATGACGCTCAAGTCTACCTAGAATATCTGCATCTTCTGCTCCCCAATTGTGATAAAATTCATCATACCCTTGGATCGCTAGGAGATCTTCTGTTCTTGCTATCAGGGTTCCTGTAAGGCTGCCTACAAAATCAATAGTATAATCCTTAAATGCCATTTTGCGTTTACTCTCTTCTTTATCAAGAAAACCATAAGGAAAATTGATGCACGTATTGGCCGTGCATAGTTGTACAGCTTTCTCTATAAAAAGTGGATGCACCATACAATCCATATCCAAAACTATAAAGTGCGTGGTCTCGCACTGTTTCAAAACCATATTAATGGCTCTAGTTTTATGCCATAATTGTTGCTGTGTAGGACACAGCAGCAGGTTTATATATAGAGAACCCTCACAGAGATTTGTTAATTTATTTTGATATGCTATGGTACTACCGTAGTCAACTATTGTTGCTTGATTCGCTTCATTGAGCTGGGGAGCTAGTGCTTCTAGAGTTTTTGAAACAATCGCTAGATCTCTATTTCGGTTTGGGATGACTATAGTACAACTCATAAAACAAAGCTACTTTTATTTATTCTAATGAAGTATTTAGAGCAACATTCTTATAAAGATCTGTAATGAAGGGTCTCAAGTACTCCCTGTCATAATTAGCCTCAATGAATTTAATATTATAGTCTTGTGCTTTCTTTCTCAATTCTATATTTTCTAGACTAGCTTCAATTGCTTTACAGATTTCTTGTACATCTTCTGGATCCTTGATTAAGATCCCATTTACACCATCATTGATTACCTCAGCAGTAGCGCCACCAGGGTTAGATTGTATGGGAAATGCCCCCATCCCCATAGCCTCGAGTAAAGCATTGGGCATCCCATCAGAAAGACTATTACCTATGTGAATAGCACTGCGCCCCATAATCTTTAAAAGGGCTGTATTCTTCATAAACGAATGACGAGATACTACAGTTATAGGTAGATGTACAAGCGTGGAAGACGCCTTGACCTGTTTTTCAATACTACGATCTGCGCTATAAATACATATATCAAATGCTGCAAGTAGTTCTGGGTGAACGAGCGCTAAGGCTTCAAGAACAACAGAGGCTTTCCCTACACCATCATCATAGCCCTTAATTAAAATGGTATCGCGATCTGCGGTTTGTGCAATGTCATTTTTAGTAAGAGATAATCCCCCATTCCCTGGAAAAACGCCTAGCAGCGTCCCTGTAAACCCTAGGTCTCTCGCGATAGCAATATCTCTGTTACAGTCTGTAATGAGATAGTCTGATCTCGTTAGAAATTCGTTTACTTGCTGTATTGACATACCTAACCTTTCATAATCAAAAAGATCACTTCCCCATGAGGAATAGATCAAAGGAGTTTCAATTTTGTTTAAAAAACCCATTATGGGTAATCCAGCAAGTTGCATTTCAAAACAGTGAATGATGTCTGGGTTTATTTGTTTGTACGCTTTCGCGAAAGCGTGTTCAACCTCATTCTCATTATATTGCTGTATCCAGCGATATACCTTTGGCA
>CAWUIT010000284.1:0-3535 GCA_963922345.1 uncultured Dokdonia sp.
AGGTTATTAGTTAGCTTTTCAAAAGCCATAATTGGTTGGTTTTTGTTTTGCTTATGATACTATTTTCTCCGTTTTAGCTTGCGCTTCATTGAGCTTTGCTTTTTTCTGAAGTTTAGCATTTTGTGCACGTAAATCTGATAATTTACTTTCTAATGTAGAGATTACATCATCTGCTTTATTGCTAGCGCTTGAGATGGTATCATTTAAACGCTCTTCAAAAGTTAATTTTGCTTTCTGTGCGTTTTCGTTTAGAGAACTTCTAGTTTCTTTCAATTGCTTTAAAAGTTTGTCTTGCTCTTTTCTTGCTTTTTTAGAAAGATCTTTTCTCGTTTTTGTTCCTTTTTCTGGAGCATAAAGAATCCCAGCGGCAGCTCCTATTGCTCCACCTAAAACTAATGCTAATAATGTATTTCCTGACTTGCTCATATGTTATTTTTTATGGTTGAATTACAAAAGTAGTTGGAACATCTGCCTTCTACCGTTAATAACCGGTTAATATCCTTATTACCAGATATTAAAATTTGTTAAAACAACTGCTCTCAAGGAAATTACAAGTTGTTTTCTCTTAAAAAGAGTTAAATGCAGAAGTGCTCTTTCTTAAAATTTACTAGCCGCTTCCTGTAATAATGGATGGGTATCTGTTTTTGCTTTCTCTACAAATTCTTCAGCACCTTCTATCTCTGAGATATTTTTGTTTCTCGCTTTCGCGAAAGCGTACAATACCTCGATTCCTGCCAGACGTGTCCCTACTTTTTTGGCAGATGTATTAAAGAAGCTTTGTACCTCATCTTGAGAAAGCTTTACTGCATAATTCTGTATATCTGCAATGGTATTTACTCGCTTTGCATCTGGTAAATTTGCCAGTTTTTTACCTAACTTATTGATAGTACTGAGAGGTGAGGCTTGATGTTGTGTCTGTTGAGGCTTGTTTTGAGATTGATTGGACTTTTGCTTAGGTTTAATTTTTGCCCAAGAATCTCTAAGACCTACCGTCCTATTGAAAACTAAATGATCAGTAGTTGAATCCTTATCTACATTGAAATACCCTTTGCGCTGAAATTGAAACAACTCCCCTACTTGTGCATCTTTTAAGCTAGGCTCAAGAAAACCCGTTACTACCTTAAGACTATTAGGGTTAATAAACTCCATAAAATCTTTATCGTCGTGACTATCTGGATTTTCATCATTAAATAAACGATCAAATAAGCGTACCTCTGCCTTTATTGCGTGTTTAATAGATACCCAGTGCAGCGTACCCTTTACATTGCGTTTTGAGGCTTCTGTACCACTTCCAGATTTACTTTCTGGATCATACGTACAGTGTATTTCAGTAATGTTGCCATTTTCATCCTTTATAGCTTCGCCACCTTTAATGATATAAGCATTTTTAAGACGTACTTCCTTGCCTGTTGTCAATCTAAAATATTTACTTCCTGCATTCTCCTTAAAGTCTTCTCGCTCTATATATAATTCCTTACTAAAAGGGACTTTACGCTCTCCTGCGCTCTCATCTTCAGGATTATTTTCGGCATCTAACCACTCTTCTTTACCTTCTGGATAGTTTGTGATCACCAATTTGACGGGGTCTAAAACTGCCATCACTCGCGGCGCAGTAAGGTTTAAATCCTGTCGTATATGGAATTCTAGCAGTGCTACATCAATTACATTTTCTCTCTTTGCTACTCCTACTGCATCGATAAAGTTGCGTATGGAAGCTGGTGTATACCCACGACGGCGTAGCCCAGATATGGTAGGCATTCTAGGATCATCCCAACCTGTAACTACACCTTCTTCTACTAGCCTAAGTAACTTACGCTTACTCATTATGGTGTAGTTGAGATTAAGACGTGCAAACTCTCGCTGCTTAGGTCTTAAATCTTTCCCAGTATATACTTGATCCAAAAACCAATCGTATAATTCTCTATGAGGCTTAAATTCTAGAGAACACAAACTATGACTTACCTGCTCTATATAATCACTCTCCCCGTGCGTCCAGTCATACATAGGATAAATAACCCAATCGCCTCCTGTACGGTGATGCTCTTTGTGTAACACACGATAGATAATGGGATCACGCATCAACATATTCACGTGAGCCATATCTATTTTTGCCCGCAGCACGTGCTCTCCTTCTTTAAACGCTCCTGCTTTCATCCTTTCAAAAAGGTCAAGATTTTCTTGGACAGATCGATCTCTGTAAGGACCTGCAACTCCAGGTTCAGTAGGCGTTCCTTTTTGTTCTGCCATTGCCTCGCTAGACTGCGAGTCTACATATGCCTTCCCATCTTTTATTAGATCGATAGTCCAGTCGTATAATTGCTGGAAGTAATCGCTAGAAAAACAAACCTTATCCCATTGATAGCCTAACCAAGAGACATCTTCTTTAATAGCATCTACGTACTCTTGCTCTTCCTTAGCAGGGTTCGTATCATCAAAGCGTAAGTTTACTGGAGCACCATACTTCTCCCCTAGCCCAAAGCTTATACAAATGGCCTTGCAATGCCCGATGTGCAAATATCCATTGGGTTCTGGTGGAAATCTAAAACGCAAATCTTCTTTAGAATACGAACCTTTGAGGTCCTCTTCTACAATTTGCTCTAAAAAATTTAAAGATTTATTAGTATCGCTCATAGCTTATAGATCAAGCCACAAATTTAGTAAAAAGCCGTTCTTACTTGGTATAGCCCGCCATAAACTTTATACTTCATTTATTCTAAAACGTAACAAAGTGGTGGTCTTGCCAACTTATATCTAAACAAACACTATGAAAAATATAAATTATACTTGTCCAAAATGTGCTCATACAAACTATAAACTTGGTCAAATGCGTGCCACGGGCGGAACGTTATCTAAAATCTTTGACATACAAACAGAAAAATTTACTTCGGTAACATGTAAACAGTGTACCTATACTGAGTTTTATAAAACCTCAACAAGTGGTTTAAGTAATGTCTTTGATTTCTTTACAAGTTGATTGTTTTACCTTTGCTATAAACTTCATTAAATTAAGTTATAGCACTACTCTATGGGAAAAATAAGAGTTACAAACATAAGAGCTTACGCCTATCACGGCTGTCTATCTGAGGAAACGGCAATAGGCTCAGACTATAGAGTTGATGTAGAAATTGAAGCAAACTTATCTAAAAGTGCTCAAACAGATACCTTATCTCATACCGTAGATTACGTGTTACTCAATCGTATTGTAAAAGAGGAAATGGCTATACCTTCTGCCCTTTTAGAAACGGTTTGTGAGCGTATTTTACAACGTTTTTTTAAGGAAGAAAGTCTTATTGAGGTCGCTACAGTAGCAGTTTCAAAATTAAATCCCCCTATAGGTGGTGATGTAGAGATGGTTACTGTAGAGCGTACTAGAATGCGTTAGGATGATTTTGCTTTCGCGAAAGCATAAAGAAAGTCTTATAACCTATCTCTTAAATCTAATATCTATTATTATATTTGCACGCACAACTGGTATCGTGGCCGAGTGGCTAGGCAGTGGTCTGCAACACCATCTACAGCGGTTCGAATCCGCTCG
>CAWUIT010000285.1:0-3529 GCA_963922345.1 uncultured Dokdonia sp.
TTATTTGTTTACAATGCTAGACATAATAATTGGGTACTTCTATTGATAATTATATATTTGCGGCTTGATTGGGTAAAATTCTTTGATCCCAAAATACAATGATTTTGAGAAACAAGTGGTTTATTTGCGCTTTTCTAGGTATCCTTGCCACCCTTGGTGTAGCATTGGATCATAGTGTTTCTCCAAATCAAGAGATAAGCATTCAATTTTCTCAAACGCCTTCTCAACAAGACGATCTTCAAGAAACCATTAATTCGATTACTCAAAAGCTTGAGCGTGCAAATGTTGATAATATAGTAGTTAAGAGACAAGCAGACGGTTCTTTAAAAATCTCATATTACAGCTCTCTTTCTATAAAAGACATAGAGGAGCTACTTGAAAATAATACGTCTCAAGTTTCTGGTTTCGTATTTTCTAACACTAAGGAGAAAAAAAATAAAGAGCATAGAAAAGACTCCTATGACCTTACGATTTATACACTAGAAAAGGATGTTGATCAAAAAGGAACAATAGGTGACACTGCAATAATTACTGAGCTTAAATCAGAATCACTACGCTCAATCGATCACAATTTTAATGCGCTATTAAATAAGCCATTAAACTACCTATTACTCGGTACAACTTACTATAGACATCTCAATCTCACTAAGATTATAGTCTATAAGGATGATTCATACAAGAAGCCAGAAGTTAGGGCCGGACCTGTTTTATCCTAAATAATTATAACACTAAAAATCTCGCACACAATTACTTTAAAATGTGAGATAAATTTTTATCAATTTACTACTTACTATTAATTTCAAAATGTTCTTTGAGCCATATATAAGGCCTTTTGAGAATGTTTCAATCTAAACAAATACACCATGCAAAATAAAGGACTGATTAGGTTTTTTGCGATTATTTTTGGTTTAGTATGTCTATACCAACTTTCGTTTACCTATTTCACAAATCAAACTGAAGACGAGGCAAAAGCATATGCTGTGGCTCAAGCTCCTGCAGATGCAGATGCACAAGATCGCATAGAAAGAGCTTACCTAGATAGTATAGGTGCAAATCCAATATTTGCAGGCATCACCTACAATGATGCTAAAGAAAAAGAACTCAACAAAGGACTAGATCTCAAAGGAGGTATTAACGTAATACTTCAAATATCAATTCGTGATATCTTAGGAGGTCTTTCTAACAATAGTACAGACCCAGCATTTATCGCTGCACTTGATGCTACAGATGAGCTACAAAAGGATAGTCAAAATACTTATTTTGAAGATTTTGTATCAGAGTTTGAAAATCAAGGAGGTGAACTAGCATCTCCAGATATCTTTGCAAATGTTATTCTCAATGACAAGGTAGATACTGGAATGACTAATGCTGAAGTTGCAGCCATTCTCGAAGCAGAGATCAAAGAAACTATTGGATCTGCATTTGAAACTTTACGTAATCGTATAGATAAGTTTGGAGTAACACAACCTAATATTCAAAGTTTAGGAGACAATGGACGTATACTTGTAGAACTTCCTGGTGCAAAAGATATAGACCGTGTAAGAGGTCTTCTTGAAAAGACAGCACAACTTGAATTTTATCAAACTCATTATGCAGGAGAGGCTCTTAACTATCTAATAGGAGCAAATGAAACTTTGAGAGGTCTTGTTGCTACTTCAGAAAAGGCTGAAGCCGCTGTCGAGCAGGACAGCACTCTAGATGATAACGTGTCTGATCTTCTTAAAGATGCAGATGAGGAGGAAGAAGAGCAAGATTTTGGACCGTTGTTCAAAATTTTTAGCCCTAACCAACAAGCAGCACAGTTCAGTCAAGTCCCTACAATAGGTTTTGCAGCTGTTAAGGATACAGCTACGATTAATTCATATTTAAGAAATCCTGCTGTTGTAAAGCAACGCCCAGCGTCTTTACGTTATGCAAAATTTGCTTGGGGGGTACCTGAGGAAGATGGGGCAGATATCGTCGCACTCTACGCGCTTGAGTCTAATAGACAAGGAGCTCCTTATATGGATGGAGATGTAGTAAACGACTCACGCCAGCAGTTTACACAAACACAACAACCTTCTGTAGGTCTTGACTTTGAAGGGCAAGGTGTAAACCAGTGGGCAAAGATGACTCGTGAAGTTGCTCAAAAAGGAAATACCATTGCAATTGTACTTGATGATAATGTGTACTCTGCAGCAACAGCTCGTCAAGAGATTAAAAACGGGAGTACAGAAATCTCTGGAAACTTTACAGTAGCAAGCGCGCAAGATCTTGCAACAGTATTAAACGCAGGTAAACTTCCTGCATCGGCTAAGATTATTCAAGCAGAAGAAATTGGACCATCACTAGGTAAAGAAGCAATTAACTCAGGTATCTTATCATTCCTTATTGCACTTTCACTAGTTCTTATATGGATGGTATTTTATTATGGTAAAGCTGGTGGGTTTGCAGACGTTGCTCTTGTAGTAAACATCCTATTTATATTCGGGGTACTTGCTGGTCTTGGAGCTGTACTTACACTTCCTGGTATTGCAGGTATCGTACTTACAATAGGTATGTCTGTAGATGCTAACGTACTTATTTTTGAACGTATCAAAGAAGAGCTACGTAAAGGAAAATCCCAAAAAGATGCTATTAAAGATGGTTTTAATAACGCACTTTCATCTATTCTTGATGCAAATATTACGACATTCTTAACGGCACTTATTCTGTTCTTATTTGGTACAGGACCCGTACAAGGATTTGCAACTACGCTTATGATTGGTATTGCTACCTCTCTATTCTGCGCAATCTTTATCACACGTCTCTTTATAGATGGTTATGGTAAAAATGGAAAGTCCTTAGAATTTGCAACAGGAATAACTAAGAATCTATTTGTAAACAATAACGTTAATTTCCTAGGGAAACGTAAAATTGCGTATGCTATCTCAGGCCTACTTATTCTTGGTGGTGTTACTGCCCTAGTAACTGGCGGTCTAGATGCTGGTATTGACTTTGTAGGAGGACGTACGTATACTGTACGTTTTGATCAACCTATGAATGCTCAAGAGGTAGAAGATGCTCTTGTTGTAGATTTTGGAAGTGCAGATGTAAAAACATTTGGTGCAGATAATCAACTTAAGATTACTACTAAATATAGAATTGACGAGACTGGAACAGAAGTAGATGCTGAGGTAGAACGTCAACTATTTACGTCGCTTACTCCATTTCTTCCAAATGGGATGACCTATGAGACTTTTAATAAGTCTGTAGATAATAAGACTGTAGGTAAGATGGAATACTATATGGTAGGACCAACCATTGCAGATGATATTAAGAAAGGAGCATTATTTGCCGTAGTAGGGTCACTCATCGTAGTGTTCTTATACATTCTACTACGTTTCCGTAGATGGCAATTCTCACTAGGTGCAGTTGCAGCAGTTTTCCACGATGTATTACTGGTACTAGGGGTATTTGCTATATTCAAAAATATTATGCCTTTTGATATGGAAATAGATCAGAACTTTATTGCGGCTATTCTTACCGTAATTGGGTACTCTCTCAATGA
>CAWUIT010000286.1:0-3518 GCA_963922345.1 uncultured Dokdonia sp.
TTACGCTTTCGCGAAAGCATAAAAATCCCTTAGTTTTGCAAGATTGACTTTTAACCGAAGAAATTTACACTTTTGAGCGACCTTGTAGAAGAAAAAGATACTCCCGATAAAGAATTATACGATTACCAATTAAAGGATCTAGATGCTGTTTTTAGCGTTATGGATCGCGCTGCAGATGATTACAACCTTCTCTATCAATTACCTACGGGTGGAGGTAAAACTGTGATATTTTCAGAAATTGTACGCAAGTATTTAAAGCGCACTAATAAAAAGGTAGTCATACTCACCCATCGCATAGAGCTTTCTAATCAAACCTCTCGTATGCTCACTGAATTTATGGTTCCAAATATGATCATAAGCAGTGATGTAAAGACTCTTGATGAGGCAGATGATTATATGTGCTATGTTGCAATGGTAGAAACGCTCACCAATAGACTACAAGAGGAGCAGATAACAATGGAAGATGTTGGGCTTGTTATTATTGATGAGGCGCATTACAACTCGTTCCGTAAACTTTTTAGTTACTTTACCAAAGCCTTTATTCTAGGAGTAACAGCGACGCCTTTGAGTTCAAACATTAAGTTACCTATGAAGGATAACTATGATGAATTACTTATAGGGGAGAGCATACCAGCCCTAATCAAGAAGGGTTTTCTCTCTAAAGCAAAAACCATAAGTTATAATGTAGGTCTTAGCGCACTTAAGCTCGGTATAAACGGAGATTACACAGTTAAATCTTCTGATATTCTGTATACCGATAATGTAATGCAGCAAAAACTGCTTAGTGCTTATGAGGATGAATCAAAAGGGAAAAAGACGCTTATCTTTAATAATGGGATTAATACCTCGCGATATGTTTATGAGACATTTAAGCAAGCAGGTTACGACATCCGACACCTAGATAATACGAATAGTGCAAAAGAACGCGCAGAGATTTTAGATTGGTTTAAACATACACCAGACGCGATCCTAACTTCGGTAAGTATTTTGACGACAGGATTTGATGAGCCTACCGTTGATACCATAATATTAAATAGAGCTACAAAATCATTAACCTTATATTTCCAAATGATAGGACGTGGCTCAAGGATTACACCAACAAAGAAAACCTTCAAGGTTTTGGATTTAGGTAATAATGCTGCCCGTTTTGGACTATGGGAAGCACCTATAGATTGGAAAGAGATATTTGCTTATCCAGACTTTTATCTTGAAAATCTTATTGCAGATGAAGAGATAGAGCGAAATTTTACATACGTTATGCCTCCAGATCTTCGTAAAGAATTTGCAAATACGGAGAAAGTCTATTTTGACATCAAAAAGGAATACAAAAGAGTAATTAAAGAAGGTAAGAAGGCGAAAACGGCTTTAGATAATGCTATCGAGCAGCACGCAGAGATGGTTGTAGAAAATAGCGAAGATATTTTTGATGCTCGTGTTTTAGCTAGAAAATTAAGAGATGATATTGCTTACAGAGTGCGTATGTATTCCTACAGTATTATGAATAATACTCAAAACTATAGAGACTGGTTACAAGAGGATTACGAGCGTAAGTTAAAGCTTAGAGTTAATCAAATATGTCGAGAGCGTGATATGTAATTAAGTATTGATAATTTAAAAAGCCAGTGTTTAAAAACACTGGCTTTTTTGATTACATAATAGATTACACTTTAAGATTGTGAGGCTGCATATGCTTGTACCTTGTCGAGTACACGTAAGAGATTCCCACTCCAAAGTTTTTCAATATCACTTTCGGTATAACCTCGTTTTACAAGTTCTACGGTTACATTAAAAGTTTCTGAAGCATCGCTCCATCCCTCAATACCACCACCACCATCAAAATCTGACGAGATTCCTACGTGATTTATACCCATTTTTTCAACGAGATAGTCAATATGATTTACAAAGTCGCTCACGTCTACTGCTGGTGGTAAATCTGTGCGCTGCGCAAGCTTCTTTTTTTGAACGGGAAGCATTACTGTAGTGTATGTGTCATAGTATGCCGCACGTTGCTCTTGTGGTAATGCCATCACCTCTTTTCGATCCATCCAAGTGATCCCAATAGAATCGGCTATTTCCTTTAAAATCTCTTGCGCTTCAGCTTCATAAGCGTCGTGTTTCTCTGTATTTAGATAACTTTTAAAAGCAACCGTTTGTACAACACCTCCGTTGTCTTTCATCCACTCTAGCTGTTCATCATCTAGATTCCGACTATGGTCGCATAGCGCTCTCGCAGAAGAGTGTGAAGCAATAATGGGCACTTCACTCAACGCAATCATTTGTCTCATAGCTTCCTTACTAGGGTGGGAAACATCAATCATCATACCCACTCGATTCATCTCCACAATAACTTCTTTTCCTAAATCACTCAATCCGTTATGCAACCATTCATCATCTGCTTCGCCGGTATTACTATCACTCAACTGGCTGTGGCCATTATGAGCAAGAGACATATATCTACCACCTAGATCATAAAATTTTTGAACATTTGAAATATCAGTACCAATGGGGTACCCATTTTCGATCCCAATCATGGCTACCTTTTTTCCTGATTTCCACAAATCTCTTGCTTCTTGAGATGTTGTTGCTAGCTGGATCTGCTCTGGAGCAATCTCTTCACATAACTTGTGGATGGCATCAAACTTTGCCATTGCATTATCATAAGCACTTTTGTAGCCTTCTTCAGTAAGTTCCCCTTGACCTGTATAAACAATAAACCACGGTACATCTAATCCTCCTTCTTCCATCTTTGGCAGATTGACTTGAGAAGCCAGATCTTGGGTGTAATTGAGAGTGTCTGTAAAATTCTTGATATTAATATCACAATGAGTGTCTAATGTCATGACGTTCTCGTGTATTTCCTTTGCTTTGGCTATAAGTTGTGCTTCAGTCATTTCAGAGGTAGTTTTTGATTCTTGTTTATTGCACGCTGTAAAGGTTAGGGCGATAAAAGAAATTGCTATCAGTTTTTTCATATCGTAGTAGATTAAATAGGGTTCTAAGATAGGAAATTGCCATAGGCCTTTTTCGCGAAAGCGAAAGAAACTACAAATAACCATAGAATAGATTTTAATGTTACTACAAAAAGAAGACCCTAGCGCTACTGCAACTAGGGTCTCCCAAACTAACCAACCAAAAATCTATTTTTTATCCTCGTCTACTTCTTGTAGCTGTACCTCTCTTTGAAGTACTTCTCGAGCTACGTTGTGGTGTAGCCTTTCGAGAAGATGAGGGACGAGATGTATTTGCTTTACGAGTAGGACTTTTTCGTGTAGCAGCCTTTCTAGTCGCTGTGTTACGACTTGTGGCTCTAGATGTCGATCTCGCATTTCTATTACTAGCTACTGCTTTTGTAGATCGTTTATTAGAGGTTCTAGCTACAGGCCTTGTAGATCTTTGAGTACCTCTATTTACTGTCTTATTAGATCGTGAGGTTACTTTTCTACTTGTAGTACCTCTAGAAGCTACTGGTCTACCTTTTTGATTACCCTTACGGCTTATCGTATTTGCATCTCTTTTCT
>CAWUIT010000287.1:0-3518 GCA_963922345.1 uncultured Dokdonia sp.
CTTTGATATTGAGATCCATCTTGGCTTTATTTTTCTTCGTGGTAAATATCATTAGGAACAATGATACAACCCCAAGAATAGCACCTAAAACAAAGGGTCCATAACTTGCTACGATAACGGCTGTATGGATCATCAACCAGTAGCTATTGAGAACCGCTTGTAGATTTGCAATTTCTGGGTTCATCCAGTTCATAGAGGCAGCCCATAGGATAAATGCACCTACAAAAGCAGTACTAGCAATTGTAAGCATACTCTTCCTTCCAAAAGCAAGGCCAAAAAACACCGTTGCCCATCCTACATATAAAACAGACTCATAAGCATCACTCCAAGGCGCGTGTCCAGCTATATACCATCGCCATATAAGTCCCGCTGTATGCACTAGAAAAAGAACGACGATTATTCCTGTTCCTAATTTAATCATTAAGCGAATGAACTTATTCGATTTAAATATTGCAGCAATAACAAAAATCATCATAAATACAGCTGCGAGCATATACATCCAGTAAAGCTTTTTAAAGACATCGTGCTTGTTGTAATAAATCTCTGCATCTATCTTTTCTGGAGAAGGCATAATATCATTACTATGCGTACGCTGGAACTTTTCAATACCAGCAAGAACCTTATCTGCATCAGAATAATCTCCAGAAAGTCTACCCTTTTGAAGGCTTAACAAATAGGCCGGGAAAATCTGATTTGCAATCACAGAGTCTGTTGCTCGATAAGCAGCATCCTTAACTTCTATGGGAGAAATCCATTTGTTATTAGGATCATTAGGTTTAGGAAAAATTTTTAAAATCTCTTTGACCAGCGTTCGATCTAGTAATCCCAATCGTTGATCAATATCTGTAAATTCTTTCGCAATCTTAGTTTGATTGATCTCAGCATAAGCTTCGGGCAGGAAAGGTGCTAGTTTATATTTAAATTCAGGAGTAAAGAAGTCCATCTGTTTGAAGTATTTTCTATCAGAAGGTACTCCTACAACGTTACGTAAACTATCATTTCCTTTCTTAAGGTAGATCAACTCTGCAAAAGTCCATATCTGAGGATTCTCTAGCATAGATAGCATTACTTGATCTGCTGTTAAGCCTTCGTAAGAATCACTCCTGCTTAACTTGCGCAGTAACATACTAGAAAACGTGTTTACAGGCATCATCCGTCCACCATCATCTTGTATCACTAGCCTACCAAATCTCTCTGCGTGGGTAACAGGCACTGCATTTTCAGTAATGAGCTTTTTTATCTCATCTTGAGAAGGCATCTTGAGTTCGTGTGATTCTGGACTGTGATTTTCAAGTCCTAGAATATCATTTATATTGTCGTTTGTAGTCGCAATGGTATCTTGCACTACCACATTCCCATTAGAAACTGCGTCTGTTTTCTGAGTGAGGTCTTGTGCGTAGCCCGCTTTCGTGAAAGCGAAAAATAAAACCACAACCGCAAGCTTTGATTTTTTGATCTTAATCTTATCCAATCGCTTCTTTAACTCACCAAAACGTGATCCTTTGTCTACCAAAATTAAAAGCATTCCAATGTAGAGAAGGAAATAGCCAATGTAGGTAACCCAAGTACCCCAAAAATCGTGACTTACTGAAAGTATGGTTCCACTCTCATCTGGGAAAAAACTTGCTTGAAAAAAACGAAATCCTTTGTGGTCTAAAACGTGATTCATATAGATATCATAATCAAATGTGTTTTCTGGATCTTCTACAGTTACTTTACTTTCAAATGAAGCATAACTATTTTCTGTGCCAGGATATCGCTCTGCAATAAAGTCATTGAGTTTGATAGCAAAAGGAAGAGGTATATCCTTACTTCCGTAAGAAAGATAGAGTTTGTGACCTCCTATCTCGAGTTCCTTTTTATCATTGCTATAACCGCGACCACCTAAGAGACCAACAGTTTTTGTCTCTCCATTAACCGTCACGTCAACAAATAAGGCGTCTTCTTGATTTTTTTCTTGGACTTCCTTTGGAACGATTCCCGTTCTACCTCGTACAGCTTCATCTGGTATAACCAGCAACTTACCGCTTAGATTATAAAGTGCTCGTAACTTGAGAGGCTGCTCAACTCCTTCTTCTACCACTGCCTTTTCTTGAGTAGCCATTACAGTCACATCTCCAGGAAATGGTGATGTAAATGTATAGTTTTCTCCATCGTAAGTGATGTTTATAGCTCCCTCTGTAGGTTTATTAAAAGCATACAAAACATTGTGAACACTTACTAGTTCACCTTCTACAAGATAATGCTCGTGACGCTGGTTATCGTCACCAGTTTCGACAATTTTGAGATGCCACAGACCAGAAGGATCTTCTACAAAGCCATCTTGAGCTCCATCTATAAATTTATTAAAGTTGAAAGTAAATTCTGTATAATCGTTACGATCTAAGCTGCTGTGGCTAAAGCGTTCTGTCCAAGTAAAATCATTGTTTAATCTAGGGGATAATGCTAGCTCTTTTTCGACGGGGCGGCGCATAGGAGCTCCATCTCTCTCACCATCTATTAGGACTTGTAAGTAAGTTTTCTCACTCAAAAAACTAGTCTCTGAGGCACCTTCTTCTATAGGCATCACCCCTTCATAACTAATATATCTTGTAATACCAGCTCCTATCAAGATTAGAATAAAAGAGGTATGAAAAATTAGCGTAGTAATCTTTTCCTTACGCAAGAGTCTGTACCTAACAATATTTCCTACAAAATTAATTACAAATAAGATGTGGATTGCCGTAAACCACCAGGCGTCGTAAATCCAATACCGCGAGTATGGTGTAGGAGAAGTTTCTTGACCGCGGTCAAGAAAAGTACCTACAATCATTGCGACAAAATAGGCGATAAACAACACGCCCATAAGGCGAGTGGAGAATAAAATAGAGGCGATTTTCTTTTGCATAAGACAGGCAAATTTTCCGAATGCAAAGATAACCCACGAGTCCCAAAAAACCTTAATTAAGGGCTTCATAAAAAATGAAAGTAGTACAGATAATAAAAACCCTATTTTTGTGGGTATGATCGAAGTAAATATTGTGGGGACTGGAAACGTAGCCTGGCATCTTGCTAGAGCCTTTGCTTCTCAGAACCAAGCTGTGCTTATGCAAGTGGCTGGAAGAACAGAAAAGGCCCTCGAAGATTTTAAAAATTTTACCCAATCTACAACCACTATTGACAAGCTAGAGCCTGCCGATGTAACTATCATCGCAGTAAGTGATGACGTTATAAAAGAAATCTCAGAAAAAATACCCTACCAAAACGCCTTGGTCGTTCACACCTCTGGATTTACAGATATGAGTACGCTTTCGCGAAAGCATAAAAAAGGTGTATTCTACCCATTACAGAGTTTTTCAAAGGATGATGCGGGTATCACCTTTGACGAAATCCCCATATTAATCGAAGCCGAAGACGAAAAGGATATAAAAACTCTGCAATCACTTGGAATGATTATTTCTGATAATGTGCAGGTTGTTAAAAGTGACAGGAGAAAACAGATACACCTAGCGGCTGTGTTTGCAAATAATTTTACAAAC
>CAWUIT010000288.1:0-3510 GCA_963922345.1 uncultured Dokdonia sp.
ACCACATACGGTTGCGTTTTTTACAAGTTTTGAAATCTCCTCTACAGAGCTAAAGTCTCCAGGAGAGGAAATAGGAAAACCTGCTTCTATAACATCTACACCCAACACATCGAGACGCTCTGCGATGGTAAGCTTTTCTTTTTTGTCTAGTTTGCAACCAGGTACTTGCTCTCCATCTCGAAGAGTCGTATCAAAAATTTGAACTTTGTCGTTATGCATAGCAATCATTTATAATCAAATTTATAACTTGTCTATAGGTACAAATACGCTTTCGCGAAAGCGTTTACGACATTAGAGCATATTAAGTGGGGGTTAAATTACTTGTTATTAGATACTTATGAGAAAAATCATTACAACGCTTAATGATCATAATGATTCTTTATTTATTTTAATAAAGTCTCTTTCTAAAAGTGAGAAACGCCAATTTAATCTTTATGTAAATCGATTAGATGGTAATAGTGACGCAAAGTTTATGCAGCTTTTTTTGTTTCTAGATAAAGAAAAGCGATATGATGAGCGATCTATTTTAAACTCTGGTATTGTTACAAAAACGCAATTGTCAAATCTTAAGGCACATCTGTATAAACAGCTTCTTATAAGTTTGAGACTAACCCCAGCGCATCAAAATATCCGGGTACAGATACGAGAGCAATTAGATTTTGCAACTGTACTGTATCAAAAAGGGCTTTATAAAGAGAGCTTAAAAATGCTTGAAAAAGCAAAAGCAATGGCACTCGATAACGAAGAGAAAAATGTAGCATACGAGATTGTAGAACTGGAAAAAGTTATCGAGACACAATATATTACCCGAAGTATTTCTACCAGAGCAGATGAACTTGCAATACAAGCAAAGGAGCTTAGTGAGCAAAATTTAATGACTAGCAAGCTCTCTAATTTATCACTACAACTTTACAGCATTATGCTAAAAATGGGTCACGTTAAAAGTGATGAAGAGAAGCAGCGCGTTACAGATTATTTTGAAAGTCACTTACCTCAATATGATCTTGAAAAGTTAGGTTTCAGGGAAAAATTGTGGGCATATAAGGCGCATTTGTGGTATAGCTTTTTAATCCAAGATTTTCTCTCTTGTTATAAATATGCAGATCGATACGTGCGGCTATTTGATGAGTATCCTCTTATGATAAAACAGAATCCCGTTTTTTATCTCAAGGGAATACATTATTTACTAGAGTCGCTTTTTTACTTAAAGTACGAAACAAAGTTTAGAGCAGCCTTACAAAAACTAGAAGGACTAAAAACGCACAAACTTTTTCCTAAAGCAGATAATCTTGATACCTTATTATTCTTATATACTTATAGTAATAAGTTCAATTATCGCTTTATGACAGGAACATTTGACGATGGTGAGCCTCTAGTAAAAGAAGTGATTAGTGGCCTAAAGTCACCTAAATACCGTATTGATGAGCACCATGTGATGGTTTTCTATTATAAAATAGCGAGTCTATACTTTGGCGCAGGAGATACAAAAACGTGTATACAGTACTGCCAGAAAATAATAAATGCTAAATCTAGAGGGACTAATGAAGACCTTGCCTGTTTTGCTCGTATCCTTAATCTTGTTGCTCATTACGAAGCGGGTAAGGATTACCATCTCGAGTCTCTTCTAAGAAGTACCTATAAGTTTTTGATCAAGATGGATGATTTGCACGAGGTTCAAAAAGAGATGATTAAATTTGTACGTAATCTTGGCGATATTTATCCTCACGAGCTTAAAGGTGCATTTATAGAACTGCACACAACGCTAAAACAATTTGAAAACGATCCCTATGAACGCAGAGCGTTCTTATATCTGGATCTCCTATCCTGGCTTGAAAGTAAAATTGAGAATAGGCCAGTAGCAGATGTGATTAGAGAAAAAGCTAAAAAAGCAATTCGGTAAACATCAAAAGCAGATTGTAACTTAATTCAATTCCTTGTGGGTTTTAAACCAGAGCAGCGTCATATCTTAGAAATTAACCTGGCTATGTTATTTATAAGTACCTCAGGAGTTCTTGGGCGATATATTGATCTGCCTCCAGCTGTAACTATCGGAATACGTGCTCTAGGTGCCTTGCTCTTACTTACCATCTTTATAAAATGGAAGGGGCTTTTATTTACGCTTTTGCGTAAGGACGTAGGAGTAATACTTCTTTCTGGAGTACTGATGGGGGCACACTGGATAACGTACTTCTACTCTCTGCAATTATCAAACGTAGCAATTGGGATGCTATCATTATTTACATTTCCAGTAATGACGAGTCTGTTAGAACCTATTTTTTTAAAAACGCAATTTTCAAAAATTCATTTAGTACTAGGGCTTTTAGTGTTATTAGGTGTTTATTTTCTTGCGCCTGAGTTTGATACAGATAACGATTATTTTTTGGCGATTGTAATAGGTTTAATTTCTGCGTTATGTTATGCTCTGCGCAATATTTTAGTAAAAACAAAAATTAAGGAATACGATGGGTCTGTGGTGATGTGGTATCAACTGGTAACAATTTCAATTATGCTTATTCCAGCATATTTCATCTTTGAAACTGACGGGGTAGTGAGCCAGCTGCCTTATATTGCTATCCTCGCGCTTGTAACTACGGCTCTTGGGCACACATTATTCTTACATAGTTTAAAAAGTTTTTCTGTAACCACAGCAAGCCTATTAAGTAGTATGCAACCTATATACGGCATTATTTTAGGTATATTATTTTTGAGTGAGATCCCTGGATGGAAAACAGCCGTTGGGGGAACTTTAATTCTGGCTAGTGTAGTTGTTGAAAGCTTGAGGGCCTCCCGTTGAAAATTTTTGTTTAAGAGAATGTAAAATATCCCTATTCTTTAAATACAAGCGGTCCACAGGGCATCATCTTTCGGTACATCTGCAATAAAGCTCATTTCTTCCTTTTTAACAGGGTGGGTGAGGGTAAGCTTTCGCGAAAGCAAACTAATACTTCCATCTCGATTACTTCTGTCAAAACCATATTTAAGATCTCCCTTAATAGGACACCCTATAGCCGAAAGTTGTGCGCGTATTTGATGGTGCCTACCCGTGTGTAAGTCTATCTGAAGAAGATAAAATGTCTTAAGCTCTCTAATCACTCTGTAATCTAGGATAGCCTTTTTACTATCTGGCACTTCGTGTTTATGAGCGTAGCTTTTATTTTGTTTTGGGTTGCGTTTTAGATAATGCGTAAGCGTGCCACTCTCTGCTGGTGGTGGGTTTTTTACAAGCGCCCAGTATGTTTTTTGCGTTTCTCTTTCGGCAAATGCTTTATTAAGTCTAGGCAACGCTTTACTTGTTCTCGCAAATAAAACAATCCCAGAAGTGGGTCTATCCAGTCTATGTACAACGCCAAGATAGACGGCTCCTGGTTTATTGTATTTTACAGCTATATATTCCTTAACAACCTCGCTCAATGGCTTATCTCCCGTTTTATCTCCCTGCACAATATCTCCGCTACGTTTATTAATCACAATGATGTGATTATCCTCATAAATAACTTGAAGATTATCTCT
>CAWUIT010000289.1:0-3499 GCA_963922345.1 uncultured Dokdonia sp.
GGTGATAATGCATATGTACCTTCTTTTAATAGTCCAACGTTTGCAACTTTCGCTCAGCGTTCTACGGCTCAATTAAGAGACGGATCATTCTTAAGATTTAAGAATATTACACTGGGGTATACGATACCTAAATCTGCACTTGAAAGAACAAAGTATCTTAAAAATGTAAGGATTTATGCAACCGCAACTAACCTTATTACTATAAAAGGTAGTGATTTAGAAGGTATTGATCCTGAGGTAACTGATACAAGTGCTGCATTAGGGCAAGGAGAAACATTCTTTACGCCACCACAATCAAAATCTTTCATTTTTGGAGCAACAATTCAATTATAATATAAAAGCTAATAACATGAAAATTTTTAAATACACACTTATTTTCCTTTTAAGCGTAGGATTCTACTCTTGTGAGGACGAACTTGAAATACTGCCCGAAGATGACCAGTCTCCAGAGCAAGTATTTTCAAGTGAAGCTGGAGCAAATGGTGCATTAGTTGGGGTTTATAGTCTTGCACAACAAGACGATGTTCTTAATGGAACCTCTGCACTAGCAACAGAATGGCAATCTGATAATGTTGATTTTGTGGGATCTTTCCCAACATTTAACGACATCAGAACCTATGATACAAGATCAACTAACACTTCAATAGAAGCTATTTATGATGATTGTTTTGAAGTTATCAATGCTGCAAATAGAGTTATAGCTTTCGTACCAGAAATTGACGATGAAACATTTCTTGAAGAAAGTAGAGCAAATATTGTAGCTCAAGCTAAATTCTTGAGAGCTGTGGTTTATTTCAAGTTGGCAAATCTTTTTGCACAACCTCTTCAAGTTGCAGGTAGCTCTACACTAGCGGTGCCATTAGTGGTAAACCCAGTAGATCCTAACACAGCAACAGACGAAGAGTTATTTCCGCAAAGAGCCACTCTTGGAGATGTACACGCTCAAATTGAACTTGATTTAACTGAAGCTATACCTGCTCTTACTAACAGTGATAACTCGAGAGCGACACAAGCAGCGGCGCAGCAATTACTAGCACGTTTATATCTATACCAAGAACGTTTTGAAGAAGCAGCTACCTTATCTAATGATGCAATAAGTAGTTCTTTCCAACTGGCAGAAGATTATGGTTTTTACAATGATCAATCTCCAGAGCACTTATTTACTCTTGTAAATACATCTGCAGACGGGCAAGACTCAGGACAGGGATTCTCGGGACTTACTAATCCTGCACCAGCAGGACGTGGTGATGCTCCTTTTACAGATAACCTTATAGCAGCATATCTTGAAGAGTTTCAAGTAGATGAAAATGGAGACCCTGTACTTGATGAAGAAGGAAATCCAGTGCCAGACGCTAGATATGCAAACCTTATTCAAGTAGGTACATCTGCATCTGGAGAAGTACGCATATTTACAGCAAAATTTCCTGATGGAAATAACAATGCAGACAATGCACCAGTTCTAAGAATAACTGAAGCATATCTTACAAGAGCAGAAGCAAACCTTAGAAATGGCTCAAGTATAGGGTCAGATCCTCTTACAGATATTAATACACTTAGAGCCAGAGCGGGATTAACTCCACTCACGACATTAACATTAGAAGATATATTGACTGAGCGTCGTAAAGAACTGGCCTTTGAAGGGCAGCGTAGAATGGACTTGTTAAGAAATGGTCTTGACTTAAGAAGAGCAGGAATGCCTAACGAAGTTGAGAGTGCTTTTGGAGCAGATAAAACAATCTTCCCTATTCCAAATAGAGAGGTTGAGTTATCTCAATTAGAACAAAATCCAGGATACTAAATCATTTAGATTCCACTAAATGTATTTAATCCCTAGCTAGCCACTAGGGATTTTTTTATGCATCATTTTTAGCAACTTACTCCTATAATACAGAAGCATCTCACAAATCATTTGTAAATTAACAATCCTATAAACAGCACATTAAACTTATGAGAGTAAAACTTACAGTAGCAGCTTTTTTGATATTCGCTTTCGCGAAAGCGCAAACCAATTTAGATACAGAAATTAACGCCATAGAATCTAAAGTCATTGAGTGGCGCCGAGACTTTCATCAAAATCCAGAATTAGGAAACCGTGAATTTAAAACTGCCGAAAAAATAGCGACACACTTAGAATCCTTAGGGATGAAAGTTCAAACCGGTGTTGCAAAAACAGGAGTGGTGGGAATTCTCGAAGGAAAGAGACCTGGGAAGGTACTTGCCTTACGCGCAGATATAGATGGATTACCTGTAAAAGAGCGAGCAGATTTACCTTTTAAATCTGAAGCAATGGGAGAATACCGTGGTGAGGCCGTACCAGTTATGCACGCTTGTGGTCACGATACACACATCGCGATTCTTATGGGCGTTGCAGAGATACTTGCAAAAAATAATGACTTTGCCGGGACTGTAAAGTTTATTTTTCAACCCGCCGAAGAAGGTGCTCCTCCAGGAGAGGAAGGTGGTGCAGAGCTTATGGTCAAAGAGAATGTACTTAAGAATCCCGATGTGGACGCTATTTTTGGCCTGCACATAGGTTCTGGTCAAGATATAAATACAATTGCTTACAAGCCTGGCGGGATTATGGCAGCTTCACAAAGCTTTGAAATACATATTAAAGGAAAACAAAGCCACGGATCTACCCCGTGGACGAGTAGAGATCCCATAATGGCTGCTGTAAAAATTATAGATGGACTGCAGACTATTGTAAGTAGAGAGATACCGCTTACAAATGAAGCGGCTGTATTATCTATTGGTAAAATTAATGCAGGTGTACGAAGTAATATTATTCCTGAAGAGACGCATATTGTAGGTACATTACGTACGCTCGATTATGATATGCAAAAATACATTAATAACCGTATGCGAGAGATGGTCCCAGCTATTGCGGCTGCTTACCGAACAGAAGCGACCATTACAATTCCTGAAGGTTACCCCATAACGTACAATGATCTAGCGCTTACAGAGCAGATGGTACCATCATTAGAAAAGGCCGCAGGTAAAGAAAATGTGCACGTGATTAAAGCGATTACTGGAGCCGAAGATTTTTCATTCTTTCAGAAAGAGGTTCCGGGTCTTTATTTCTTTTTAGGAGGTAAAACACCAGGAACAACAGAGGCGTTCCCTCACCACACACCAGATTTTTACATTGATGAGAGTGGAATGCTACTAGGTGTCAAAACATTTATACAAA
Organism: uncultured Dokdonia sp.; assembly: GCA_963922345.1. Classification (GTDB taxonomy): domain Bacteria; phylum Bacteroidota; class Bacteroidia; order Flavobacteriales; family Flavobacteriaceae; genus Dokdonia. The sequence goes on from CAWUIT010000289.1 coordinate 3,191, forward strand.
TGACACAAGATTATCTGGGGCAATAACCCCTACTCTAGTACTTTGTATTATCTTACATTGAACCGTAATTAGCTATCCACTATTTACGGTTTTTTTAAGTTTAAAATCTTTGAAACTAGAATTTTCGTTGTATAACTATAAAAATAGTTGTTTAACTATATTTTTCGTTGTATGTTTGATGTGTTAATTAACTTACTAGTTAATAATAGTTTACAATTCAATATTAATACATACAATTTCTAATGGATAAACTCACAAATAAAGAAGAACAAGTTATGCACGCCTTATGGAAGCTTGAGCGTGCTTTTG
>CAWUIT010000290.1:0-3499 GCA_963922345.1 uncultured Dokdonia sp.
TTTTCAAGATATCCATATCATTGCTAACCTTATGCTCGAGTACTCGAGCATAAATTTGAGTAGTAGCAATTTTACTATGTCCTAAGAGTTTTGATACCGTTTCTATAGGAACACCATTGGAAAGCGTTATGGTAGTTGCAAAGGTATGGCGTGCCATATGAAACGTTAGATTTTTAGTTATACCAACATAGTGAGCAACTTCCTTTAGATACACGTTCAATTTCTCATTAGTGATTACTGGCAAAAGTGTTCCTGTTACTTCTGTCATAGGATGCCCTTCATATTTAGAAATGATTTCTTCTGCTTTTCCAAGTAACGGGACTTTGACTGAAGATTTTGTTTTTTGACGTTTGGTATATATCCAATTTCCGCCATCCATACCAAGCACCAAATTATCTTCTGTCAAATTCATTATATCCACATAGCTGATACCGGTGTAGCAGCTAAACACAAATAAGTCACGCACTCTGTCCAGGCGTTCGATAGAAAACTGAAAGTTTTCCATATTGGAAAGCTCATTTTCAGAAAGGAACTCACGTTGCTTCTTCTCGTAAACTGGTTTCCATCTTACAAATGGGTCCCGTGGAATCCATTCCATATGATAAGCCAACGTTACTATTTTACGTAAACGTTGAATATGCTTCATTATAGTATTCTGGCTTAAGGCTTTTGGATGACCAGCTGGCCAGTAATTGGCTAAGTAATTTTCGAAGTCGCACAGGAATTTATAATCGAGCTCTTTTAAATAGATATCGGTTGTTTTCTTGACTTTGTTGAGAAATCTGTTGAGGTAGTTTTCGGTCACTCCGAAGTTTCTAATCGTTCCCTTTGCCAGAGTATTTTCAATTTTTTTACTGTGATAGGCGATGAGGTTTTGAAGTGATTTGGATTGCTCGTTCTCGCCTGTGTAGTGGGCTTTTATGAGCTTGGCCGTTATCAATTTTTCTTGAAATTTTAAGTCTTGGTATATCTGGAAGAGCTTAGTGTAAGTCTGGTCGATATACTGATTGAGTTGGCGAGCTTCTGCAGAGTTACCCTTACTTCGGTTTTTCTTAGGGTCCCAAAGTTTTACCGGCACTCGTCTTTTTAAACTGATGTTAGCTCGTTTTTGGTTTACCGTGATTCTGGCATAAACCAGAGCTTCGCCATCTGTGGCGTTCTTTTGGTCTGCCCAAAAGAGAATTGAGAATGTGTTTGTTGACCGCATAGTTGTCGTCTTTAGATTATACAAATCGTCTTGACGAATGTCAAATCAACTATAGCAAGTATTTCAAAGCTTTTCTTGAAAGTGTCAGTTCAACTGACACTTTGAAAATTAACTAACGATTAGCTACCATATAAAAGCAAATCGTTTCATTTTAAATGTTGGTCTAAAAACCAGAAAGCCACGCAAATCATAGTGATTGCGTGGCTTTGTTGTCATTTTGCAATGACTAAAGTGACCTCGACAGGATTCAAACCTGTAACCTTCTGAGCCGTAATCAGATGCGCTATTCAGTTGCGCCACGAGGCCTTTTGAGAAACAATAATTACTTGTTTGTTTCGGGGTGCAAATATACAATCATTTTATTGTTATGCACAAGTAAAAGATAAAAAAAATGAGATTGTTTTTCTATACAAAAGTATAGTTGTCGTTCATTCAGTGTTTTACATCATAGATTAATTTAAGGCAGAAACTTTTATATATCTTAGTGCTATAAATACTCACTTTATCTATGCAAATTTCAGATTACATAAGAGACGTTCAAGACTTCCCTAAAGAAGGAATTACTTTTAAAGATATAACACCTTTACTGGGTGATAAGACCGCTTTCGCGAAAGCAGAAGAAATTCTATACACCCTTGTACCAGAAGTAGCAATAGATGTTGTAGTAGGAATTGAAGCGAGAGGTTTCTTTTATGGCCCATTGCTAGCAAAGAGGCTTAATGCTGGTTTTGTACCCGTGCGTAAGCCCAACAAGCTGCCTCACACAACTATAGCACAAGAGTATGAGCTGGAGTATGGTACAGACGTGCTAGAGATGCACAGTGATGCTATAAAGCCAGGAGATAAAGTGTTATTGCACGATGATGTGCTCGCCACGGGAGGAACGGCTGCTGCGGTGGTTGCAATGATTGAACAACTAGGGGGAGAGGTAGTACAGTGTAACTTTATTATAGAACTCGATTTTTTAAATGGTAGGAGCAAGCTAGCCGGTAAGCACGTTGCTGCTGCTATAACTTATTAAAAACTATACTGAAGACTAAAGTTAGGAGTGATACCTAATGAGTTAACCGTGATTTTTTGAATCTTATCATCACTGTTAATTAGATAATAGGTGTTGAGTACATTATTGTTGTCTAGTAAATTCCAGATAGAAGCTCCTACTTGTACATCTTTATTAAAAAGTTGAAACTTGTAAATAGCAGATATATCAAAACGCAAGAAACTATCTGAGAGACTACTATTGGGTAAGTCGTAAATAATTTCTCCATTTACGATAGGTTGTTCTTCTCGAGGTTGTGTAATGGGTGTGCCTGTACGCCAGTTAAAACCTAAAGAAAATTTAAAATCATTTATTGTATATGTAGAGCCATACGTAAGGGAGTGCCTTATGTCTTTATTGTTAGGGAAGCTCATACCATTATTTAAATTTTTAAAGTGAAAATTGTTTTTACTAAAAGAGTAGGAGAGCCAGGTACCAAACTTTTGAAATTGTTTATTTACTAAAAAGTCTATACCCATCACATCATATGAGCCCACAGCATTTGTAAATTGAAACTGATTCTGAAAACCTTGACTACGTGAAGAAATTCCGTTTACATATTTTGTGTACCCTTCTAGGCTTAATAGCCATTTATTTTTTGTGTAGTCAAGACTTATAGATGCTTGCTTGCTTTTTAGAATAGGGTACGACGCTTCATCTCCAGCGATCCAGCGATTACGCTGTAAGCCCAAAAAGTCATTAGGTTGATCTATAATTTGAAAAATAGATTGGCTTTTAAATTCTGCTAAGGCGCTTGCTTTTAAATAACTTAAAAATCGCTGACTAAAACGCACTCTGGGCTCTATGATTATGGTTTTAAAAGGATCTAAGTAATTACCTCTCACACCTGCAATAAACTGTGTTTCTTTAGAGGGTGATAAGTATGATAGTTCAGAATACAGGCTATGCGTACGTATCACATCTCTTTCATTTATAAAAAATGTAGGTCTATTTGTTCTGGCTAGGTTGCGGGCACCTATTTCTGTAAATTGATAACCATTATTCCATATAAAAGCATCATAAAGCTTGCTACTATGTTGCAGTTTGAGACCTAAGTCAAGCACTTCATTTTCTTGATCGAGCTGCTGGTTGTTGTCTAAGTTAAAGTTACGTGCATTGAGATTATAGTTAGATAGATAGAGGTCTATAGCCGTAGTTTGATTATTATTCCATTTACGGCTGTAGGCTAGTCGTGCACCATTGTTACCTTGATTTATACCACTACGCTCTAAAACGTTTTGAGATCTAATGGT
>CAWUIT010000291.1:0-3498 GCA_963922345.1 uncultured Dokdonia sp.
TATTTTTTGACATCCTCAATAAGGTTTACAAGAACTTCTGTATCAGTATCTGATTTGAAGGTGTATCCTCTTTTTATTAACTCCTTACGCAAAGGGTCATAATTCTCTATGATTCCATTGTGTATAATGACAAGGTTTCCAGAATTTGAATAGTGTGGGTGGCTATTCACATCATTAGGTACTCCGTGAGTTGCCCAGCGTGTGTGACCTATTCCAATACCGCCTTTTGTTGAGATTTCCGACTCAAGCTTTGTTCTTAAGTCAGCAACTTTTCCTTTTGTTTTTGAAACATTGAGGTCTGTGCCGTCATAAAGTGCGATACCAGCACTATCATAACCTCTGTATTCTAAACGTTCTAAACCTTGAACCACAACAGGATATGCATCCCTATGGCCTATATAACCTACAATTCCACACATAATCTAGTTTTTTAAAGACCTAGAGCAATACCGCAAGGGCTCGTAGGGTCTATTTCATCGGTGATTGTATAATACAATCTTAGTCTTAATTTCTTTTCATCATTGTCACTGGTGCTTCCGTGCAATATTGTTCCTTCTGGAGAGATGACGGAAGATATTGGAACCCTTTGCCCATCATCTAGACCACCAGTTCCACCAATTAATGCTGTATTGCCAATAGTAACATTTTGTGATACTGACAATGCGAGTCTCACATTTGTCGAATCATTTTGTATAATATTATTGATATGCTGTGTTAGCCTAATTCTATAACTTACTCCAGGACTCGTCAGATCATTTTCGATCTCTCTAGTAAGCCTTCCTAAGTGATTTGTTCGAGTATTTAAGGCTCCATCTGCTCCCGTACTTCCATCAATAATAGCATCTAAAAGTGTACTATTATTATCATAATCATAAATAAATAATCTCTCTGGCTCTAAAGTCCCAAGGCTTTCCATCGATAAATCTTCTTGATCTACAAAAAAGGTAAGATTGGCTTCATTCACTAAAATATCACACTCTCTTAAAACCTCAAGTTGATCAGCCACACCATCATTATCTAAATCTGGACCAAATAAATCAATAAGAGCAATAGAGCCGTCTCCTCCTTTTAAATAGAGATTTTCTTCACCGTCAAGAGTATTTTGATTATCATTAAAAGTAGTCGAGCCAATGGGGTTTTGATCAAAATCATTAGAGTATTCAATAACACGTACTCCTCCAAGATTTATTGATATTTCACCCTCACCATCTGATGTAGCTTCTCCAGGCACATTTGAGTCGTCATCACCAGTAAAAGAATAATTAATTGTAATATTTACACCGGCAGGGTTAAAAAGGATTGTGCTCCCCTGACCGTCAATCGCTTCTGCTTTTAGGTATAGTCCTCGAAAATAATTTCTAAACGTATTATTGTTAAGTAAAACACCCGTCTCTTCCTGATCAATTATTGCTTGTTTCCAATACTCAAGAATTTGTGCAGTTTCTGGATCTTCAATATTTTCTCTTGTGTATTCTAATCTAATACGAGGGCTCAATCGCTCCGATACTTCAAACTCAGGGTCTTCTGGCACATTACCTTCATCATCTAAAATAGGCGTCATTAAAACAATCTCATCTGCACTAGGGACAAATCCTTCTTCTAGCTCTCCAGTCTCGGGGTTTTCATCCCTAACTTCGAATAATAACTCATCTTCAACACCATTAAAATTTTGTATGTCGTTTGAGAAATATAGCGCTCCAGTTGCAAAATCTGTAGAAGGGTCTAAATCATTTAAAAAATAATCAGATCTATAGACAGATAACTTCATCTGACCAGGAGTATTGCCAAAAATAGAGTCTAGAGAATACGTCGAATTTCCATCGGTATCTGTTTCCTCTATCGTTGCAAAATAAGTAAGTGTAAAGACTACAGACTCAATGACAGTTTCATCTCCAAAGTCTGGATCATTTCTCGAAAGTTGAACTTGAGAAAGGTAAGAACTTGTTGTGCTGCCATACGTGGGATCATTATAAAAACCTAGAACCCCGGTTTCGGCACCATTAGTCTGTACCCCGTTAAACCCTGATGGATCAGCATAGTTCCGACTATAAGCAGCAACTTTAAAGTCTTGAGCTAACTCAGTGTCAAAATTTACCTCACCCACAATATCGGTACCAATGGTACCAAAGTCATCTTCACAAGATATAATAAATAGTGCAAGAGCTAGAACAGCCGTTACTTGCTTTAGTAGTTTATTAAATTTCATAATTCTATTCTATTCTTCTAAAACTTGGGTGGTGTAAAAGTTTTCGTATGCTTCTGGAAACTCCTCTTTCTTTTTGAAAGGTAAAACTGGAATTTTGGTAGTATTTACAATTTTCATCAAATTTTCTTGAAGCTCTTGTGAACCTACAATGGCAGCATCACTATTCTTTATAGTAACCTTCATCATATTTTCATAGGTAGGATTTTCAAGCTCTTTAATGGTGTCTGGATCTATACCGTCAAATGCAATTTTATTTATCAACTCACTATTTAACGCTCCGTCAAAGCCTTGATTGTATATAGAAGTAACAATTTTACTTTGAGCAAACAATGGTTCACTAGCATAATAGTGCTTAAGGTAGAGAGGTAATAGGGAAGCAAGCCATCCTTGAACGTGAATGATATCCGGAGCCCAGTTCAATTTTTTTACCGTTTCTACTACACCTTTTGCAAAAAATATAGCGCGCTCATCATTATCGGGAAAAAGATTTCCATCCTCATCTGTAAACGTAGCTTTGCGCTTAAAATACTCTTCGTTATCTATAAAATATACTTGTATGCGCTCTTTAGGTATAGAAGCTACTTTTATGATAAGAGGCATGTCAAAGTCGTTAATGACCAAGTTCATCCCAGATAGTCTTATAACTTCGTGTAATTGATGCCTGCGCTCATTAATATTGCCGTAACGTGGCATAAATATGCGTATTTGCCCTCCTTTAGAATTAACCATTTGAGGAGCTTCAAACGACATAGAGGCAATCTCGGTCTCTGGTAGGTAAGGTATAACTTCAGATGACACGTACAATATCCTCTTATCTTTCATATGTATAAAATTAGGTTGTTAATCTATTCAAAAAACACGCAAAAGTACGAATTTTTGCGCACTTAGGCTTAATATTAGTAAGTTTGCAGCCCGTTAAAATTTTGGTAACGTGCAAGTAGTATATACGCAAAAGCAGATTTCTCAGTTAGTTTCAAAAGCAAGAAGCAATGGTAAACCCATTGGCTTTGTACCCACTATGGGCGCCTTACATGAAGGGCATGCTTCTCTAATCTCTTTTGCTCTCAAAGATTGTGCCCTTGTGATTGTGAGCATTTTTGTAAACCCTACCCAGTTCAATAATGCCTCTGATCTTGAAAAATACCCTCGCACCTATGATCAGGACGTAGCTTTTTTAACTCGCTTTGGAGACTCAGTAGTAATTTATGCACCCTCAGCAATGGAAGTGTATGGAGACACTATCGCATCAAAGTCATACAATTTTGGATCTTTAGAACAAGTTATGGAAGGTG
>CAWUIT010000292.1:0-3492 GCA_963922345.1 uncultured Dokdonia sp.
TCTACAGTGACAGAAGAGTATCTCTCAGAGAGATGGCCTATGGTTGAGGTTGCGCATAATGTGATGATTAACGCCTCATACATCCCTTCAAAAAACCTTGCCGAAATTGTAAGAGGAATGAGTGATAAGCAAGCTTTCTTTGATGGTGAGGAGGTTATTGCGTTTACAGTACAAGAAGATGAGGAGGTAGATTTTGATACATACGAGTGTATACAATATACTGCTCCAGATGTTTTAAGAATAGCACATACGTGGGATCTATTTTCAAAAAATAGCGAGGCTATTGCCAGAGATTTTGAATTACTTACTGAGGGTAGGACTTCACAGCCTGTTCCAGAAACAACAATGGTCCTTAATGATGGTGCTATTTTTATTGAGGAAGGTGCAAAATTACCTTTATGTTCTCTCAATGCAGAGGGGGGACCTATTTACATAGGTAAAGATGCAGAGATTATGGAAGGATCTATGATACGAGGACCCTTTGCGCTCTGTGATCATGCTACCGTAAAAATGGCATCAAAAATCTATGGAGGCACTACCATTGGGCCTCATTGTAAAGTAGGAGGAGAGGTGAATAACTCTGTTCTTATGGGGTATACTTCAAAGGGTCACGATGGTTTCCTTGGAAATAGCGTGCTAGGTGAGTGGTGTAACATAGGTGCAGACTCAAATAACTCAAACCTGAAAAATAATTATGCTTCAGTAAAACTTTGGGATTACGAGACAGAGCGTTTTGCAAACACAGGCTTGCAATTCTGTGGTTTAATGATGGGAGATCATTCTAAATGTGGTATCAATACCATGTTCAATACAGGGACTGTAATTGGAGTAGCGACTAATATTTTTGGGAGTGGTTTTCCGCGTAATTTTGTTCCCTCATTTTCTTGGGGTGGGGCAAGTGGTTTTGTTACACATCAACCCAAAAAGGCATATGAGACCGCAAAAATCGCGATGGCTAGACGTGATATTGAATTTACAGATCAAGATGAAGCCATTTTAAATCACGTTTTTGAGGAGACACAAAAATTCCGCAGGGAGTAGTCTTGTTTTTTGATTCACTTTATTTCATTCGTGACGCCGAAAAGAAATTCTCAATAAGAACACTCCAGTCTATAGTCACATAACAAAACACTATAATCATACAGCCAATCAGTGTGATGATGCCTATTTTTAGCATACGAGTCTGCCGTTCTTTCTTAATTTTGCGTCGTATTTCTAGTAACTGATTAAAGGATGCCTTCTTAGGATCTTTCCACTGTTGAGTGTTTCTTGGGACATAAGATAACTTACCTACTTTTCGTTTTTGCTTTAGTAAGTTTCTATTGTTACGTATTGTTTGATTTGCTGCAAGCGCTGATCCACCGAATCCCATAATATTCACCATTTAATTATAGTAATAGGTAAGTAAATAGTAGCAAATGTTACACCTCTCTAATTGGTAAAGTCCAGTGAGAGTAAGGGATTACAGAGACAGCTATTCCGGGAATGTAGTAAACTTATAGGGAGGGAGTATTTTACGCTTTCGCGAAAGCGTGATAAAAAAATTAAAAAAAGTATAAATCAATACTTTACTTCGCTACAGTCACGAGTAGAATGCTTACTACTGCGAGCCCAATTCCGATCCAATTTTTAAGGAGTAATTTTTCTTGGAATAGCAAAATACCAATGAGGGTACTTAGCATAACAATGGCTACATTGTTTACAGTAAATAATGTTGAGCTGTCATATTGAGCCTCACGCAATGCTTGTACAAGCAGATATATGGAAAAATAATTAGGGATACCTAAGCAGATACCTCCTAGAACATTTTTCCATTTAAATGTAAAAGAGCCCTTAATTATTTGATACGTCATGATGAATATACCTACGCAGGCGGCAGCTGCAAAAATAGTAGCGCTAAAGATGGGTACGTCGCTTTTACTCACATAGGCTCCTTCTATAAACTTAATACTAGTATCAATAGTCCCGCTTCCTAAAAAAACGAGAATTGGGAAGAGTAAGTTTTCTTTTTTAATATGTAGACCCTCTTTTGCCTTTACAGATGCTAGATAAACAGCTACGAGAGCAAGAAGAATACCGCATATTTTATAAAAACCTAATGACTCTTGGTAATAAAACACCCCAAATAGTATAGGCACTACCACACTCATTTTGGTTGCTACAGAAACTACCGATAGACCACTGCGTTGTGTTGTGAGTGCCATTAGATTAAATACGATTATAAAAAGTATGCCTAGACTTATGCAGGGGTAGAACCACTCTTGCGCTGGGATACTTGTAAATTGAGTTGGACCATTATACAAAAGCATTCCGCACAAGAATGCCACAAAATAATTTACAATAATAGCGTGTAACGTATTGACCTTAAAACGTGCAAACAATTTGAATACAACAAAGATGAAGCTCGATGCGACAATACTTAAGAGTAGATAAATCAAGCTTTGTGATTTTTATAAGTGTATAACAAATCATCTTTAATTGTGACCATACTTTTCATATCAAAGAACTCGGATTTGTTAGGAGCTTTTGTTCCATTACCGAAGGTTGCTGGACCGATAAATACACGCGCTTCATCCCAGACATTTGCATCGATAAATGTTTGAATAGTCCGCGTCCCACCTTCAATAATAACGGATTGGATCTTTCTATCAAATAGTAGCTCACAGATCTTTTTAGGGTCAGGATTAGAAAAGGTGATCGTTTCGGATGTGTGGTCAAATACGGAGAATTGTTCCTTAGAAAGATCGCCTTTAGTATCTATTACTACTCGAAGGGGGGACCTTCCTTCCCAATCTCTTGTGGTGAGACTTGGATTATCTGCAAGGACTGTTTTTCCTCCCACTAAGATAGCGCTCTCCTCGGCCCGCCATTTATGTACGAGCTGTCTAGAATAGGAGTTTGTAATCCATACAGGATTTTGAGAATCCCGAGTTTCTGGAGCAACATAGCCATCTATAGTTTCTGCCCATTTTAAGATGATATAGGGTCTTTTTTTTTCGTGGTATGTAAAAAAGTGTTTGTTTACTTCATAACATTTCTCCTCAAGAATCCCTACTACTACATTGATTCCAGCAGCTATAAGTTTTTTGATTCCATTCCCTGCAACTTTGGCAAATGGATCTAATGTTCCTATCACAACTCTTTTTATACCAGAGTCAATAATAAGATCTGCGCACGGAGGTGTCTTACCCCAATGGCTACAAGGTTCTAATGAAACATAGAGTGTAGAAGTTGAGATTAGATCTGGCGTATTAGTTTTTGCAAAAGCAATACAATTCACCTCAGCGTGATTACCACCATAAGCGCTTGTAAACCCTTCTGCTATAATCTTATCTTTATGTACTAAAACCGCACCTACAGATGGATTAGGCATTGCTGCTGGTAGACCATTTTTTGCAAGCTGCAAGCAGCGTTTTATGTAGGTGTTATGTATCTTCACATTGCAAAAATACTCCTTATTACCTGATGAGCAAACCCATAATAAGACCGATA
>CAWUIT010000293.1:0-3480 GCA_963922345.1 uncultured Dokdonia sp.
AAATAAAGTTATGACTGCTATCAAAAAGGTACAGAAATTAGGATTTCAATGGATCACGCAAGATCCTTTTCTATTTTGCGCTTATCACGCAGATGCTTATCCTAAGGGTACTAATCATTTGGGACCTGACGCCTCTCTTGCTGGTAGAAATCTAGGAATGGATTTTGAACCAAATGCTAGTGGCTGGAGAATGTATCATGGTAAAACAGTACCAGGCTTTCCGGCACATCCTCATCGCGGTTTTGAGACGATAACCATTGTTGAACAAGGTCTTGCAGACCATAGCGACTCACTAGGAGCGGCTGGACGTTTTGGTAACGGCGATGTCCAATGGATGACAGCTGGTAAAGGCGTACAGCATAGTGAGATGTTTCCCCTACTCAATCAGGAAGAAGATAATCCTCTTTTGTTATTTCAAATCTGGCTGAACCTCCCTAAAAAAAAACAAACTTGTTGCGCCCCATTTTAAAATGTTGTGGCGCGAGGATATTCCAATCGTAAAAGTTCAGGACAGTCAGGACAAAAGTGTAGAGATTAAAATTATAGCTGGAGATTACTTTGATACAAAGGCTCCTAAAAGCGCTCCAAACTCTTGGGCAGGAGAAAAGGACAATGACGTTGCAATCTGGATTATAAAGATGATGCCCGGAGCCCAATGGGAGCTCCCCAAAAGTAATAGCGGAATTAATAGATCACTTTATTTCTACAAGGGTAAACAATTAAAAATTAATGATTACACGATCCAGAATAACCATAGTGTTGATTTGCTTGCCGATCAAACCACTGTCTTGAAAAATGGGAATGTAGAGAGCCACCTATTATTACTACAAGGAAGACCTATAAATGAGCCTGTTGCAAAACAAGGGCCTTTTGTGATGAATACTCCTCAAGAAATCAATGAGGCAATACTTGAATTTAGAGAGACAGCATTTGGCGGCTGGCCCTGGCCTACATACGATCATACTCACCCTAGAGAGCGTGGTCGTTTTGCACTACACGCAGATGGGCGTGAAGAAAGCAGGTAACTATTATATTTTTGCTTTCGCGAAAGCGTAATAAAAAACGTCCCATCAAAATGACAGGACGTTTACTCACAAAGCTAAAATTGCAATAACCTTAAACTTAATACATAGCTTGTAAGGCAATGATATCATTATTACTGAACTCACCATCCTCATTATTTGAGAAGCAAGCTTGCATAATGGAATCAAAGTCTCTTGTAGGGGTATTAGGTAACTGGATAGCTCCTGTAGAGCCAGCAGACTCACCTCCACCACCGCCACAACTCTGACGGTCATAATAATCTGAGTGACGGAAACCTATTGAGTGTCCTATCTCGTGCGTAATTACGTGCTCATTTACATTTGTAGAAGATCCCTCAAGGTTGTAAATCTGTACAAATTTATTAGGACGTCCTTGAGCATCTGGGAAACCAGCTACACCTCCAGAACCACTGTTATTTGTAGAGTTATCGTAAACAACCATATCACTATTATTAAAGTTTGTTCCAAATGTGAGACGGAAACGTAGAGCAGATCCAGAAATACGGTTGAAGTTGTTTACAGCCCATTGTAGCGCTGTACGACCCTTATTAGTAAGACCAAATTGATCGTTACCAGTATATCCAATAATATCTATAGTTCTATTAGATCCCGTTACAAGGTTAAATGTTCTAAACTGGCGGCTCTGGCCATTTACCTGCATTTCCTCAAGTTCTCTCTCTGTAGTAACGATATCGTCTCCTATATAAAGACGCTCTTGAACTGTACCATCTGGTAAGTGAAAGTCTCCTCTTGTTACAGCTGCGATATCGATTTCAAGATCTATTACTTTATCTAAGATTGCTTGATCGGTTACTATACTGCGTCCATTATTATCTTGGGTACTTACAGCATCTGCAGTTACAGCATCAGTTTCAATAGCATCTACTTCTTCTTTTTCACAAGAAGTGAAAGTCACCGCCATTACAGCAAGCGCCATTGCACTTAATTTGATTTGATTCTTCATTTCGTTATAAATTTAGGATTAATTTTATGACCCAAAATTAACTATTTTTAACACTAAAAATGAATAATTGACATCACGATAACGTTATAGTTTGCATTATTATTAAAATCGTAAGACTATCTATCAATTTTCTATAATGTGATAAAGGATTTCCTTTAAACTAAAATAACGGCTTAAGGTTCAGCTGTTTGAGTGGTTAATAGATTAAAAAAAAGCATAGAAAAGAATAAAAAACCAATCTTTTCTTAGTTAAACAATAGAATTTTTAGATTTTAAAATGAAAAGATTCGTGCTTAATGATGTTGAACTTTTGAGAATATCGTAATGCTTAACCTATTATTGGAATAAATTTCTTCACTTTAAGACTTAGTGCTTATAATCTTTAAAATCGAGTGGATCAAAGTTCTTAAAATGACCATTAAGCTTTATAAGGTTTTTTGTTCGGTTTACAGATTTTATTGTAGGTAATGCAACTCTCAAATGATTGATTAGATAATCCAGGCGTTCATTTTCGCTAGCTATCTGCAATAAATCATACTCTTGATCAAGGGTTAGTCCCATTTTATGAGCAAGTGTAAAACTCTTTATAGAAGCAGGATTAACTTCTGGCGTCTTCATATCTAGCTCGTTATAAAAATCTTTTAATAAGTCTATAAACTCGCTTTTGAGAGATGCGCTTGTTTCTATATCAGTATCATTTTCTAAGAATTGAACTTCACCCCCCGCATAAAGACGTTCCCCTAGAGTATTGTAAAAATTAATTAATTTAAAAACGCGTACGCCTTCGCAAATTATATCGGCAGCTCCAGAAGGGTATCTTTTGACAACTCTTGTGACTTTCATTTCCGTACCGTACTGTAAGGTATTGTTAATGTAAGTAGGTATCCCAAAGGTAATACCACTTGATTCACAGTCTGCAAGAAGCTGTTGGTAACGCTCCTCAAAAACGTGTAATGCTAATGGTTCGCCAGGAAAGGCAACCATTTCTAGAGGGAATAAAGGTAACACTGCGGTAGTCATTTCAATTTTTATTTGAAAATTACAAAAACGATCGCTCCTTGTTATATAATGCACATTTTTTAACCTTATTGTTCAACATTTTATTGCCTTGGTATTGAGGTATATCTCAATCTCTACTACTTTTGTGACAAAGAATAGTTTATGCACAATGACCAACTCCTTGATGTAGTTAAAGAATATGGAAGCCCCACCTATGTATATGATGCTGCTACGATTACTAGACAGTACAATAGACTCGTTCAAGCGTTTAAAAACGTAGAACACTTACGACTTAATTATGCTGTAAAAGCGTTAAGCAACGTATCTGTTCTTAAGCATTTAGAAGCGTTAGGCTCTGGGCTTGATACTGTTTCTATTCAAGAAGTCCAGCTAGGTTTGATGGCAGGTTATAGCCCAGATCGCATCATTTTTACACCCAATGGTGTGTCGCTCTCAGAAATAGAAGAAGCGGCG
>CAWUIT010000294.1:0-3455 GCA_963922345.1 uncultured Dokdonia sp.
TGAATTAGCCACAATTCAAAAAAATGCCCGCAAGAGATACTTCCGGGCATTTTTTGTACCCCAAATCCAATCTTGTATCTTCGCGACAGAAATTTTTCTTTAAACTTAAAAAAGTATAGCATGCAACTGTACAACAAATTAAGCGCAAAGGAGAGAGCCCAGCTTATTGAAGAAGCTGGAGAAGAACGCTTGACACTCTCCTTTTACCAGTATCATCAAATAAAAAATCCTGAACTTTTTAGAAATCATCTGTTCATTACTTGGGATGAAATGGAAGCTCTAGGACGTATTTACATTGCTCATGAGGGAATTAATGCCCAGATGTCTGTTCCCGCAAAGCGTTTTCAAGAGTTTAAAAATCATCTTGATAGCATTGATTTTTTAAATAATGTGAGACTCAACATAGCAAGAGAGCAAGACAATAAATCTTTTTTAAAGCTTAAAGTCAAAGTGCGTAACAAGATCGTGGCAGATGGTCTTGAAGACACAACCTTTGATGTTACTAACAAGGGTATCCACGTAGACGCATCTCGCTTTAATGAGCTTATTGAGGATGAGGATACCGTTCTGGTAGATATGCGTAATCATTATGAAAGTGAGATAGGCCATTTTAAAAACGCTGTTACACCTGATGTGGATACTTTTAGAGATAGTCTGGATATTATAGAGCACGATTTAAGAGATCACAAAGAAGATAAAAAATTAGTAATGTATTGCACTGGCGGTATACGCTG
Source organism: uncultured Dokdonia sp. (assembly GCA_963922345.1). Lineage (GTDB taxonomy): Bacteria > Bacteroidota > Bacteroidia > Flavobacteriales > Flavobacteriaceae > Dokdonia. The sequence goes on from CAWUIT010000294.1 coordinate 735, forward strand.
TGAAAAAGCCAGTGCATATTTTAAGCATAAAGGTTTTAAAAATGTCTTCCAGCTAGAAGGCGGTATTATAGAATATGCACGTCAAGTAGAAGATCAAAAACTGGACAATAAATTCAAAGGGAAAAACTTTGTATTTGATCATCGGCGTGGGGAGCGTATATCTGATGATGTGATTGCAAACTGCCATCAGTGTGGTGAACCTTGTGATGAGCACGTAAATTGTGCAAACGAAGCCTGCCATCTTCTTTTTATACAGTGTGAGAAATGCGCAAAAGCGCACGACAACTGTTGTTCGGCTGAATGCGCAGAGATTAATGCACTTCCATACGAAGAACAAAAGAAATTACGTTCTGGAAAAGGGAATAGCAATAAGATTTTTAAGAAAGGGAGGTCAGAAAAACTGGCGTTCAAGAAATAGTAAAAGTCTCCATGAGTAATACTATTTAAGATTACCTATCTTTAACACTAGCTCAAAACCGAGCAAATAAAATAACGTATACACGCTACTGTTGCAGCTTAACTGATATAGAGCGGTGTATCATCAAAATATATAAAATATGGCATGTGGCAATTGTGGCACAGGTGAAGACGGAAGTCCCAAGGGTTGTAAAAATAATGGAACGTGTGGGACAGATGGATGTAATAAACTGACCGTTTTTGATTGGTTATCAAATATGTCACTTCCTGAAGGACAAGATGTATTTAATTATGTAGAGGTCAGATTTAAAAATGGACGCAAGGATTATTATAAAAATGCAGACAATCTCACACTATCAATAGGCGATATTGTAGCAACTCAAGCAGAGTCTGGACATGATGTGGGAATGGTGACACTTACAGGAGAGCTTGTAAGGGTGCAGATGAAACGAAAGAAGGTTAAGCCAGACACTCCAGATACATTAAAAATATATCGCAAAGCTTCTCAAAAAGATATAGACATATGGACCACCGCTCGAGAGCGAGAAGAACCTATGAAAGTACGAGCTAGACAAATAGCCATTAGACTAGCCTTACAGATGAAAATCTCTGATATCGAATTTCAAGGAGATGGGTCCAAAGCAACTTTTTATTACACAGCAGAAGATCGTGTCGACTTTAGACAACTCATAAAGGAATTTGCACAAGAATTCCGTACTCGTATTGAAATGCGCCAAATAGGCTTACGTCAAGAGGCTGCTCGCTTAGGCGGTATAGGTTCTTGTGGTAGAGAACTTTGTTGTTCCACTTGGTTAACAGATTTTAGATCTGTAACTACGAGTGCTGCGAGATACCAGCAACTATCTCTCAACCCTCAGAAACTAGCAGGGCAATGTGGTAAGTTAAAGTGCTGTCTCAATTATGAGCTAGACGCTTATATGGATGCACTCAAAAGTTTCCCTAAAACAGACACTAAGTTATACACAAAAAAAGGCACTGCTGTATGTCAGAAAATAGACATTTTTCAAGGTCATTTGTGGTATGCTTATGAAGGAGAGTGGATGAACTGGCATAAACTTACCACAACACATGCAAACGAGATAATCGAGGCCAATAAGAATAGAGAGCCCGTAGCGAGTCTCGAAGAGTTTGCAGCAGAGCTGGAAGAAGATGTACAAATAGATTTTGGAAATGTAGTAGGGCAGGACAGTCTAACACGTTTTGACAAGCCAAAAAGCTCAAGCAGCCGCCGTAAAACGCGGAAAAAGAAACGCACAGATACAAGATCAAAAGGCAAACATGCAAAAGCAAACGTAGAAAATAAAGGAAATAAAACACGTCCTAAATCAAAATCAAAAAATAAGCGCGGTCCTCATAAACCAAAACCCAATGCGTAACGTATTACTAGTAGTGACCATATTGTTTTTCATTTCTTGTGATTCAAATCAAGTTTATCACAAATACATTTCGGTGGGTAGTTCTTGGAAATTAGAAGACCCAATAGCTTTTGAGGTGGGAGATATAGATAGTCTAGACGTTTATGACGCCTTTATCACATTACGTAATGACAATCGCTATCCTTATAGCAATTTGTTTTTAATAACAGAGATGCAGTTCCCCCAAGGGCGCACCATAACAGACACCCTCGAGTATGAAATGGCATATCCAGATGGTGAGTGGATGGGGACAGGCTTTGGCGATATTAAAGAAAACAAGTTAGTTTATAAAGAAGGTATACGCTTTCGCGAAAGCGGAGTTTATACTTTTAAAGTACAACACGCAGTACGCAAAAATGGAAATGTCGTAGGAGATGAAAACCTAGAAGGCATCACAGAAGTAGGACTTCGTATAGAAAAGCAAGAATAAAATATTATGGCAAAAAAAGCAGCTACCAAAAAGAAAAACGCCAGTAATAGTAGCGATTATAGTGCGTATGTGTCGTGGTTTTGGAGACTTTTTATCACAGGAATCGCACTGGCTGTGCTTGTTTTTTTACTGGCAAGCTGGAATGCCTTTGGAGAGCTTCCCACATTTGAAGAATTAGAAAACCCAGAAAGCAACCTAGCGACAAAAATTATATCTGTAGATGGAAAACAGCTAGGAACTTATTATAATGAAAATAGAACGCCCATAAAGTATGAGCAATTGCCTCAAAACCTAGTAGATGCATTAATAGCAACAGAAGATGAGCGTTATTACGATCATTCAGGAATCGATTTTAGAGGTACCACAAGAGCTTTTGCTTACCTAGGTAAAAAAGGGGGAGCAAGTACAGTCACGCAACAGCTTGCAAAACTGTTATTT
>CAWUIT010000295.1:0-3449 GCA_963922345.1 uncultured Dokdonia sp.
GTACTTACATAATTGAGCGTGACGTGCTCTGTACCGCCACTTATCGCTTGGTATCGGTCATTAAAGATGGGAGCAAAATGTTCTAAAAACTGCTTTCTCTTTTCAAAAATAGGTGTGCCAAAGCCTTCCAACTGCTCATTATAAACAGCTAGCGTATCTGCATTAAAAGTATTGTTTGCCGCAAAATATTTGAGTAGGGCGTTGCGTTGCGCAAGTATTTTAGTATAGCCTAGTAAATTAGAAAGATAACTTTTGTCACTTTGAGAGATCACACCATCGATAAATTTTCGGCGGGTGTCGCTTCCTTCGGTGATTAGATCTCGATCTGCGGGAGAGATAATAACTAAGGGTAAAAACCCTATATGATCTGCAAAGCGTTCATAGATTTTAGCATTACGTTTTATTACCTTCTTCTGTCCTTTTTTTGCACTTACAATAACCTTCTCTTGACGCTCATTTTTATCATAAACACCCTCTACTACAAAAAAATCTGCATCGTGATTAATATTCTGACTGGTAACCGGATTAAAGTAACTTTTTCCAAACGATAGATGATAGATCGCATCTAGAATATTAGTCTTCCCCACGCCGTTATTACCCACAAAACAATTAATCTTTGCATCAAAAGTTAATGCCTTCGATTCAAAATTTTTATAGTTTATAAGGGAGAGTGACTTTAAGATCATAGTATAATGTAGGGGTAGCACGCTTTCGCGAAAGCGGAGTACATCTAGTAATAGTGCTTATTTAGTCTTCAAAATTAAGCATTAATTTCCCTTTCATAATTCAATAAATATTATATTTTTGCCCGACTAATAAACAGCAAATATGGCAACATATAATAAAAGAGGGTATAAGCCGAAAACAAAACCTGAAAAGGATGATGTTGATGAGTTTATAGATGACAGTGAGAGTACAACGGCAGAGGTGTTTGGATCACTTGATGAGGGAGCAAATAAAGCAGAGGAGTGGTTTGAAAAAAATCAAAAGCTCGTTATAGGCGTGATTATAGGTATTCTCGTAGTTGCTTTACTTTACCTAGGGTATAATAGATTTATTGCAGAGCCTGCAAGACAAGAAGCTGCAAACGAGCTCGTAGGGGCTCAAGAAAGCTTTACTACGGCTCTAGAGTCTACTAACACCGCAGTAAAGGATTCTCTTTACATGGTTGCCCTTAACGGTAAAAATGGAAAATACGGTCTTCTTGACGTAGCAGATAATTATGGAGGCACGCCTTCTGGAAATCTTGCACATTATTATGCTGGAATGTCTTACCTAGAGATGAAGGACTATCAAAACGCAATATCTCACCTACAAGATTTTTCTAGTGATGATCAAATACTTGCGCCGTTAGCAAAGGGCGCTATAGGAGATGCCTTTATGCAACTCGATCAAGCAGAAGAAGCACTAGGGTATTATGAGACAGCAGCCTCAATGAGTGTAAATGATTTTACAACACCACGTTTCTTATTTAAAGCAGGAATAACTGCCATTGAGTTAGGGAAAATGGATCTGGCGGTAGATCATCTTACTCGTGTAAAAGAAGAGTATGCAACGTCTGATTATGCAAGCCAAGTAGATTTATATCTTGGTAGAGCACAAGCAGCACAGTAAATTAAAACAAAATTCTATGGCAACAGCAGGTAACAACCTCTCGGCCTATGATAAAACAACAATCCCAAACTCGAAAGACTTCAAGTTTGGGATTGTTGTTTCTGAGTGGAATGAAGAGATCACCGAAGGGCTTTTTCAAGGAGCCTTTGACGCACTAAAAGATTGTGGAGCCATCAATGATAATATTGTGCGCTGGAACGTCCCTGGTGCTTTTGAGCTCATCTATGGAGCAAAAAAAATGACCACGGCATATGATATGCTTGATGCCATTATTGTAATAGGTGCCGTTATACAAGGAGAAACAAAGCACTTTGATTTTGTTTGTGAGGGTGTGACTCAAGGCATTAAAGACTTGAATTTACAGCAAGATATACCTGTGATTTTCTGTGTTCTTACAGATAATAATATAGAACAGTCTAGGGCTCGCAGTGGTGGTGAGCACGGTAATAAAGGGACAGAGGCAGCTATAGCCGCTATTAAAATGGCACAATTGCGTAAAGAGGCTAGATTCTAAGATAACCCAAAGTAAATCACAACGCTGTAAAGAGACCATAATCTCAAAATTTTAAGCATTCAATAGTATTTTACTTCTTGAAGCGACCAGGAACGGTATGCTTTTTGGATACAGTATTGTATCTTTGAAATAACAGAATTATGGGAATAATAAAACGCACAAACAAGAAGTATAGCTATGAGCCTCGCTATTATAATAGCGATAAAGAAGGAAGTCCTTTTAAGATTGAAGGTCGCTTTGATGAGCACCGCAAAACACTTACCTATGGCGGTAATCTAAAAAATAGATTTTCTACTGCTTGGGATGAACTTCAAGAGAGTCGTAAGGGTGGCTATAACAGAACTATTGCCATTATCTTCATTATTTTAGTATTTCTATTTCTGTGGATGATCGATTTTGATCTCTCTATTTTTTCCAATCCGCTTTAACTGTTAAGTCCTAATGGCAGACATTATAAAACTCTTACCCGATCACGTAGCAAATCAGATCGCTGCGGGGGAAGTTGTGCAGCGCCCAGCTTCTGTAGTAAAGGAGTTGCTTGAAAATGCCATTGATGCAGGCGCGACTGCCATTAAACTTATTGTAAAAGATGCAGGAAAAACCCTTATCCAGGTTATAGATAATGGGAAGGGAATGACTGATACAGATGCGAGAATGAGTTTTGAGCGACACGCTACCTCAAAAATCACTGCCGCAGATGATTTATTTAATTTAAATACCAAAGGATTTCGCGGAGAGGCATTGGCCTCTATCGCCGCTGTCGCACATGTCGAATTAAAAACTAGATCTGAAGGAACAGAGGTCGGTACTCGTCTTGAGATTGAGGGCAGTAAGATCAATGCTCAAGAAGTATGTGTCACACCAAAGGGCACCTCTATTGCGGTAAAAAATCTATTTTTCAACATACCCGCAAGGCGTAATTTTTTAAAGTCTACTAACGTAGAATTACGCCATATTATAGACGAGTTTCAAAGAGTTGCACTAGCACACGCGAGTATAGCTTTTGATATGTATCATAATGAAGGTGAACTTTTTCAACTTCCAGAAAGTTCGCTCAAACAGCGTATAGTAGCGATATTTGGTAGTAAGACAAATGAGAAGCTAGTTCCAGTTCAAGAAGAAACAGATATTTTGACCATAAACGGCTTTGTAGTTAAACCAGAATTTTCAAAAAAAACACGAGGCGAGCAGTTTTTCTTCGTGAATGATCGATTTATTAAGAGTGCCTACCTCAATCACGCAGTTTCTTCGGCTTTTGATGGGTTACTCCCAGATCGTGCTAGAGCAAGCTACTTTTTATATCTCAAGGTTGATCCAAGTA
>CAWUIT010000296.1:0-3437 GCA_963922345.1 uncultured Dokdonia sp.
GGGGAGGGCAGCTTCTTTGGCGCGCGCTTTATTAGCCGACTTAATCGCTTTATTGAGCTCTTTGATAAACTCACCAAAATCCAACTCGTGCCAGGATTGGAGCTTGCGGGATGGAGACAAAATCTTGAGGCTAGATTTGAGATATTTGATAAAATTTTTAGTCTGATTATTTATATCATTCAGATTCTCTATCGTGGCCAGTATTATTACATCATAATCTTGATTGTTTTCGAGATTTTTTGAAATTGGCAACAACTTACACTGTCCAATTTTTGCTTTTGGAAAAACTTTATCATCCTCCGAAAATTTATTTTTAAAATAAAACCCCATCAATTTAGAGTTTAATATTCCAACAACTCCTAAGGTAGAATAGTTTTGATTATTAATTTTGAAGATATGGGCTGTGTTCTTTACTGTATAACTTTGATTACAATATGAAGCAATTAATCTAGTTTTGCTTGGAATCTCACGAATGACTATTCTTTCACCCTCAAAATACTCTGGACTTCTTGGAGCCGCAATCCACTCACCATACTTTAGATAATTGCCTTGCCAGTTTATAACAAATTTGTTTACATCAGAACCCGTTACGTGTTTGCGATAAGAGTTTTCAAGTTTTTCTAAAGAATTAAAGGGTTTGTGCTTTACGTCAAAAGCAGTCTGTGGTGGATTCCCTTTTCCTTTTTCATATTCCTTAATACCACTCGAGGCCGACGAGATATCAATAAGATTGACCTTATTTTTTTCTATTTTATTAATTATTTTTTTTGCAATCTCTGACACCAAAATATCAAAGTCGTAGTTATCATTATTTTTAAAACTGTTAATGTCCTTATCGTGGACATATTCTATTTCTTTCTTATTGGAAATAGAAATTTTGATTGGTACTTTTTTGATATTTTTCTTTGTGTAGGTAATAATTATTGTATCAACTGTAGCATCGCTAAAAACACCAATTGGAGTATTGACGATCTCATAAATTGTAGTTTTATCAATGAAAAATTTACGAATTTCCCTCAAGAAGAGATTATTTAACCAAGCGTTAGGTTCTATTAGTGAAATAACACCATTACCTTTTAGAATTGACAAACATTTCTCGTTGAATAATAGGTATAAATCGATTTGATAAATAGCACATTCATATCGGGAGATAAAATAATCTTTTTCCTTAATTGAAAAATTATCTCCCTTCGAACTCACATAAGGCGGATTCCCAATTACCACATCAAAACCTCCACGGGCAAACACTTTCGCGAAAGCGGTCTCCCAGTGAAAGGCTTTATCTCCCGCTACTTTTTTATCATCTATCAAGCTATTGCCACACTTTATGTTGCTGCTCAGGTCGTTAAGCTTACGGCGGGGTTGTGCGGTGCGCAGCCAGAGGGAGAGCTTTGCAATCTCTACAGACTCCTCATTAAGGTCTACCCCATAAATGTTATTTTCTAGAATGGTGTTTTCTATATCGCTAAAGACGAGACCGCCGCCCAGAATTTTCGCTTTAAGCTCATCGATGTAGTTGTGCTCCTTGATCAAGAAATCTAATGCCTGGTTTAAGAAAGCGCCAGAGCCACAGGCGGGATCGCATATGGTGATCTGTAACAACCACTCTCTGTAGGTGTCTAGAAGTTCAACTAGGGCTGTGATTTTCTTTTTGGGCCTATTGGCTCGACCTTTGAAATATTCTTCTTCGCTAAAGCCTATCTCGGCTTTTTTCTCTTCACAGAGTTTGCCCACCGTGTTCTCTACAATGTACTTTGTGATATATTTTGGGGTGTAAAAAACGCCGTCTTTTTTACGCTTGCTCTTTTGCTTATCAAACGCTCCACCTTCTATCTCTGCATTAATACTCTCAATCTCATTGAGGGAGTTTTCAAAAATATGACCCAGTATATTTACATCTACCTGGCTTTCAAAATCATAGTTGGCAAGTTTTAAGGTGTGCTTGTATAGCAACTCATTATCTATCGCTAGGCTATCTAAAATAGCATCTGGTTTAAAGAGACCGCCGTTGTAGGCATAGATTTCGGCATTCCCACCTTTGGCTTCTCTTCCTTTATCTAAAAAATTAAAGTAAAGCTTAAATATATTATACAATGGTCTCTCATCACCAAAATCGTTATCTCCCTTCCATTTATTGAGAATCTGCACCGTAGAGTTAGGTGGTAAGAGTCCGCGATCTTCGGCAAAAAAGATAAAGAGAAAACGGTCTATGAGTTTTTGCGATTTTTTAAAAAGCGAGAGTTTTACGTTTTTCTCGATGCGGGTTTGCTCGCTTTTTATAGCCTCATCTGTTGCGACTTCTTTAAGGCTCTCGCGAGCCTCTGCCTTGAGGCGACTGCCATTTTGCTTTACGAGATCTCTGTAGAGTTCACGTTTAAAAACAGAGTAATCGTTGTAAAAGCTTTTGGTGATTTTTTCTTCTTCTACAATAGAGGCCTCCTTAATAACCAGCGGGACATTCGTAAGTACATTGTCCTTCTGCAAGCACAAATACAATAACGCAAACTCCTCTGGAGAAAGCCCAAAGAGGTTAAACTCCTCAAACTCTGTCGCATCATTTATGTAAAAACGCAGCTTTTCAAAATTAGACGTCACTACATACACACAACCTTTCTGATTTGCTTTATAGTCAAACGCCTGTTTACGTATGCTTTCTAGATCCTTTGTATTAGTTCCTTTAAGCTCTATTACCGCAATCGCCATATCATCTTTAAGTATGGCACCGTCTGCTTTGCGAGCGTTTTTAAGATTTTTATATTCGGCTACGAGGTTAAAATCGGCTTTGGGTTTTAAGGTGTAGTCCAGCACATTCACAAACAGTTCTGTGAGGAAAATACCCTGGTATTCTTCTTCTTTGGAGCTGCGTATGTTGTCTTGTATGGTAGGGTTTAAAAAATACTTGGTATACTTTTTATAAGCTTTGGCAACGGCTTCGGCATCTTGTTGTTTGAGATATTTTTTAAGTACGGATGCTTGATATAATGCCATAAGTAATACGAAGTATAAATATCTAAATTAGGAATATTAAAGCGTACATACTTCTATTTGTAAGAAAAATGTCAGAAATGTTACTGCCTTCTCTATGGACTACTTGTATTACAATTTAAAGGCTTTGCAGAATTCCTTATCTATCTTGAGTTCTGTAAATATGTTTAGGGTTTGCTTACGCGAAAAATTGCTTTGAAATATGTGTAGGATCCGTAGAAAGTCAATAAATGATGTTTACGATGCGTTTTTTTAGGAAAATCCCCATTAACGGGTATGTTATTATCAAATTTAATTATCTTAATTTACTGAAAATCAACATTTAAACAAGATGATTAAACAATATATCTGTCTGTTACTCTTTATAAACATTAGTTTAATGCAAGGGCAGGAAATTAATAAACTAGCGATGGCTGGTGATACTGAATTTATGGTAGATCTTAAAGAGGCTT
>CAWUIT010000297.1:0-3431 GCA_963922345.1 uncultured Dokdonia sp.
TTTTCAATACTTTAACTATGTATGCATAACAAATGAAAAATCCCTTAATGAGGTATTAATTCATTAAGGGACAAATATTTAATAAGAATAATTTTATGATTCTGTGGTTTCTCCTTTTTTAATATCTATGATAAGTTCATCTTTATCTGTATCAAAATCCATAAAAATGCTATCTCCTTCTTCAAGTTTTGAGTTTATAATCTCTTCGGCAAGTGCATCTTCTATATATTTTTGTATAGCTCTTTTTAAAGGTCTTGCTCCATAATCTTTGTCAAATCCTTTATCGCTTATATAGTCTTTTGCCTTTTCGCTTAACGAAAGGTTGTAACCCAGCCCTTTTATACGAGTAAAGAGTTTTGCAAGTTCTATATCTATGATCTTATGTATGTCTTCTCGCTCTAGTGCATTAAAGACAACTACATCATCAATACGATTTAAAAACTCTGGGGCAAATGCTTTTTTAAGTGCATTTTGTATAATGCCTCGTGCATTTTCATCTGCCTGAGTTTTACGAGAAGCAGTACCAAAACCTACTCCTTGACCAAAATCTTTAAGTTTTCTAGCACCTATATTTGAGGTCATTATAATGATTGTGTTTCTAAAATCGATCTTACGACCTAGAGAGTCTGTTAAGAAACCATCATCTAGTACTTGCAACAGCATATTAAAAACATCTGGATGTGCTTTTTCTATCTCGTCTAGTAGCACTACAGAGTATGGCTTACGTCTTACCTTTTCTGTAAGTTGCCCGCCTTCTTCATAACCTACATATCCTGGAGGTGCTCCTACAAGTCGAGATATAGAAAATTTTTCCATATACTCACTCATATCTATACGCACAAGAGCATCTTGATTGTCAAAAAGTTCTTTGGCAAGCACCTTTGCAAGTTGTGTTTTTCCTACGCCGGTCTGCCCTAAAAATATAAAGGAACCTATAGGTTTATTAGGGTCTTTTAATCCTGCTCTATTGCGCTGTATTGCTTTTGCCACCTTTGCAACGGCTTCATCTTGACCTATTACATTTTCCTTTATTGTTGCTGGTAGCTCTGCTAGTTTATTACTTTCTGTTTGTGCGATACGATTTACAGGGATGCCTGTCATCATACTTACCACATCTGCAACATTTTCTTCGGTAACTGTTTCCTTATGTAACTTAGAGTCTTCTTCCCAGCGCTCTTGGGCTATGGCGAGTTCTTTTTCAAGATTTTTTTCGTCATCTCTAAGTTTTGCAGCTTCTTCATACTTCTGTTTTTTTACAACAGAGGTTTTGAGTTCTCTTACTTCTTCTAGTTTGTTTTCTAGTTCTAGAATTTTTTTAGGTACATCTATATTAGTAATATGTACGCGAGATCCAGCCTCATCTAGTGCGTCTATTGCCTTGTCTGGTAAAAACCTATCGGTCATATACCTATTTGTAAGTTTTACACAAGCCTCTAAGGCCTCGTCTGTAAACGAGACATTATGGTGCTCTTCATACTTACCTTTAATATTATGAAGTATTTCTATTGTTTCTTCTACAGAAGTAGGTTCTACAATTACTTTTTGAAAACGACGCTCTAGCGCTCCATCTTTTTCAATATGTTGTCTAAACTCGTCGAGTGTAGTTGCTCCTACACATTGTATTTCGCCTCGAGCGAGCGCAGGTTTAAACATATTTGAAGCATCTAGAGATCCAGTAGCGCCACCAGCCCCTACGATGGTATGAATTTCATCAATAAAAAGGATGATATCATCATTCTTTTCAAGTTCATTCATAACGGCTTTCATACGCTCTTCAAACTGCCCTCTGTACTTAGTTCCTGCTACTAGGCTTGCAAGATCAAGGGTAACAACTCGTTTATCGAAGAGTATACGAGAAACTTTACGCTGTACAATTCTAAGAGCAAGACCTTCGGCTATGGCAGATTTACCTACACCTGGTTCTCCTATAAGTAAAGGATTGTTTTTCTTGCGTCTACTTAAGATTTGCGATACTCTCTCAATTTCTTTTTCTCTACCTACAACAGGATCAAGCTTACCTTCATCAGCCATTGCAGTAAGATCGCGTCCAAAGTTATCTAAAACAGGAGTTTTACTCTTTTTATTTCCTTTAGGTGTTGTTGGACTATTAAAAGGGTTTTCTTTTGAACCTTCATCTGTATTATCTGCGTCATCACTAAAAGATTCTGATTTTATAGGTTCGATATACTCATCGCTTTCATTTGCCATCATTAATTTAAATTGATCTTTTACATTATCATAATCGACCTTAAGTCTATTAAGTAATTTTGTAGTAGGATCATTTTCATTACGTAGTACACAAAGTAATAAGTGGGCCGTGTTTATTGATGAACTTTGAAAAAGCTTTGCTTCCAGAAACGTGGTTTTTAATGCACGCTCTGCTTGTCTAGTAAGGTGCAAGTTTTTTTTGTCATTGCTTTGCAAATTCAGGTTAGGATTTGCAGGACTTAAGATCTCAACCTTACGACGTAAGTGTTCAAGGTCTATTTCTAGTGCACCTAGTATATCAATAGCTTTACCGCTACCATCTCTTAATAAACCGAGCAGTAAGTGCTCCGTACCTATAAAATCGTGCCCTAAACGTAGCGCTTCTTCCTTACTGTAGGCAATTACATCTTTTACTCTCGGTGAAAAATTATCATCCATATCTTTCTTCTTCTTTCTAATGTAAATTTAAGCATTCAGTTTCAAAAACCGTTCCGCTTAAAGTCATTAGTCCAAATTACCAAAAATACCTGACAGTTTGCCTCTATACGAGTAGGGTAGTTATTAAAAGTCTGTGTTAAAATTTGTTGATAAATAGTACGCTTTCGCGAAAGCGTAAACCCTTAAAAAATTACTAAAATGCCTACATTGCTAGCTAGTAAAATTTGACATAAAATCTAATCAATTTATATATGGCTGAAGGAGAAAAGCTGATCCCGATTAATATTGAAGATGAAATGAAATCTGCTTACATCGACTACTCGATGTCAGTTATTGTGTCACGTGCACTACCAGATGTGCGTGATGGTTTAAAACCAGTACACCGTCGTGTACTGTACGGAATGCACGAGTTAGGAATAAAAGCAAGTAGCGCTCATAAAAAATCTGCAAGAATCGTAGGAGAGGTACTAGGTAAATATCACCCACACGGTGACACCTCTGTTTATGACACAATGGTGCGTATGGCCCAAGAGTGGAGTTTACGTTATATGCTTATAGATGGGCAAGGTAACTTTGGGTCTGTAGATGGTGATAGCCCTGCTGCAATGCGATATACAGAGGCAAGAATGCGCAAGATATCTGAAGATATGCTTGCAGATATAGAAAAAGATACGGTAGACCACCAGCTCAACTTTGATGATACACTTAAAGAACCTACGGTACTACCTACACGTGTGCCAGGCTTACTTATAAACGGAGCTTCTGGTATTGCTGTGGGTATGGCT
>CAWUIT010000298.1:0-3429 GCA_963922345.1 uncultured Dokdonia sp.
ATACAGTAGGTAGTAAATCTCATTTAAAAATTTTCCAATTAGTAAGCGAGCTCTAAGCAGAGCGTCTCAACGATAAAAGACAGTAAAATATATGAAGTCTATTTTAATTAATTTGAAAGGAAGTGTCTCTCTTCTAATTCTACTTTTTGTCACACATACTGCTTTCTCCCAAGAAGAGGAGTCTACAATAGGTACAGAGGTTGTAAATGTAGTAAAGCCTTATACACCAGCCATAAGCGATGCTTTTAAGGTAAAAGCAACACCTGTTATTAATGACTCAATTACTACCGTAAAAAAGAAAGTAACCTATAGTATATTTTCTGTTCCTGTGGCGAGCACATTTACACCGGCAAAGGGTAAAGCCGCCGTAGTAAAAAAAGCAAAAAAAGAGAAGCTATATGATAATTATGCAACCATCGGCTTTGGTAGTTTTACATCTATCCTCGCTGAATTTTACAGCAATTTTCAAATAAGCCGCACTGAAGATTTTGGAGTGTTTTTAAATCATAATTCATCGCAAGGAGGTATTGATGGTACTGTGGTAGACGACTTCTTTTACGATAGCAGGTTAAATTTAAATTATGGCGCTCGTGAGCGTGACTTGTCGTGGAGAGCAGATCTAGATGCAAAACATCAAGTATATAATTGGTACGGTATTCCTCAAGAACTGCAAGGGCTGTCTATTTCTGATGGAGAACCTTTGTTTAATGAGAATTTTGATGTCACACATTCGTACATTACGGCAGGAATAAATGGATCTATTGCTTTAAAAGACTCTTTCTTTAAAGAGGCTAGTGGGAGTCTTAAGTATTTTGGTGATGATCTTGAAAGCACGGAACTTAGAGCTGTACTAGCCCCAACGTTTGAGCTACCTATTGCTGGGGAGCTCATCACTACTCAAGTAACCGCAGACTATGTGAGCGGGACATTTGCAAATGATTTTGAGAATTCCGGGAATGAGATCAACTACGGATATTTTAATACTAGCATACAACCTAGCCTAGTTATTCTGAGAGATGATCTAGAGGTTAATCTGGGGGTGAGAGCCGTCGTGTCTTTAAACACAGAGGCAAGTGAGACAGACTTTTACGTCTATCCTCAGATAACAGCATCTTATAGGGTGATGAGCGACTACGTAATAGCCTATGCAGGTTTACAAGGAGGATTAACACAAAACAGCTATCACGACGTAGTTCAAGAAAATCCATTCGTCTCACCTACATTATTAATTAAGCCTACAGACATGCAGTATGATGGCTTTTTAGGTGTAAAAGGTAAATTTTCTGAAAGCTTAAGTTATAATCTGAGAGCAAGTTATAAGGCAGAAAGTGATAAGGCACTCTTTTTACATAATCCATACTCACAGAGTGAAAATGGTTTTGGTACAAATGGGTACAGCAACGGGAATTCTTTCGGGCTTGTGTATGATGATGTAAATACGCTAGGCGCCTTTGCCGAGCTTAATTTTGATGTAAATGCAAATTTCAAAATGAAACTTAATGGGCAGTTTAATTCGTATAGTACAGATACTGAATCAGAAGCTTGGAATCTTCCAGAAGTACAAGCATCCCTTTTTGCAGACTATCAAATTACCGAGCAGTGGTTTGCAGGAGTAAATCTGTTTTTTATGGGTGAGCGCGAAGACTTAATCTTTAGTAATGATCCAGCCGATATTCTTATACAACCTACTGTAACAACATTAGACAGCTACTTTGATGCAAATGCACACGTGGGCTATCGCTTTAATAACAGGCTTTCAGCATTTGCACGCGTAAACAACATCTTAGATACAAACTATCAAAAGTGGCTCAACTATGAAGTGCAAGGTTTGCAAGGGATGGTAGGAGCTACCTATAAATTTGACTTTTAAAAAAATAACGCTTTCGCGAAAGCAACCTTTTTCACACTGCAGCATCTACTTCTTAAAGGTTGATAATGAAAAAGATTTTAGGAGTAACGTTAGTATTCTGTATTCTAGCTTGCAGCTCTGATAGTATTGATGAAAATGCGTTGAACTGTAGTCTTGTAGACTGTGCATCTGGAGAAATGGTATTACAGTTTTTTGATGCTGAAACTGCAGAAGATGTCTTCTATAGCGGCGAATACGATTTTAATAACCTTACCATAACAGATGTCTCGACTAATGAGGCGTATCCATTTTTTACTAGCACCTCACAGGAGACAGAGTCATCCTTCGTTGCGCTCAATCCTTTTTTTGAAAGTAGGGAAGACGTAGTTTTAAAAATCGCTGTAGTAAATGGGTTTGAAACAGACCTTTCATTTGATGTAACCTATTTTGAGGGTGAGTGTTGCAACGGTAACACCTATGCAGAGGTTCAATTTTCGGAAGTAGATAGTGTAGTAGCTTCTCAAGCAAACTCTTTCTTTAAAATTTATTTATAAAACCCTCCTGCAAATGAAAAGCACAGTCTATTATTTTCTAATCTTATGTATGCTAGTTTCCTGCAACCTTGATGATGGTGCAAATTGTGCAAACGTGTTGTGTGTAGGAAGGCCACCAGTTCAATTAATTTTTATTGAGTCGAGCACTGGAGATCAATTATACCTAGATGTAGAAAATGAAGCACCCGAAGGGTTAACCCTTACCGCCGAAAATGGTAGTGCCCTCACCATAAATCAAGGGTATGCATTGGAAAATGGCGTGTTCACCATATTTCAGTTTCCAGAAAGTCTTTCGGTCACGCAAGAGGAGGTGTATGAGGTAAGTTTAAGTGCTACAATAACCGAAGTGTCTACCTCAGATTGCTGTCCAGATTATCTAGTAGAATCCATCCTCATTGAGGGAGGTGACTTTGAAATTATAGACACAAACCCTACAGTAATCCAGGTCACTATTTGAAAGTTTAAGGCGTCTTTTATAGGAGAGGTTTTGTAATTTAGTATAAAACTTAATGTCTTTTGAAAAGAACTTGGCACTGCGAACTTTGCAACCACCAACGTAAAAATTTAGAGCACGGATCTATCTGTAATCTTACAAAACGCAAACCAGACTTTAATCGTAAATGTCCAAAAAAGTTATTTTCTACAAAATTAAAGAGCCAGCTTAAGGAGGTTAACATTGTTTACGAGCGCGCTCTAAACGATAAAAGTCCAATTTATTCGAGTGTGTCTTTTGGATTAATAGGTTTGAGTTTATTTGGAATTGGAGTCTATTTCTTGAAATATATAATATCATTAATTGATTTTATGAAATCTCCAAGCGAATACCTCATTGTCAAACTATATCTATTTCCTTTATTTTTCTTCATTTTAAGTTATAAACTTTTATCTCATTGTGTCAAAATATATAATGTGTATATACAAAAAGCGCGAGAGGCAAAACTTAAAAAGGATAGGGTAGACGCTGTACTTGTAGTATACGGTATCACGTATAATATAGATGTACAGCTACATCCTAATTATAGATCT
>CAWUIT010000299.1:0-3401 GCA_963922345.1 uncultured Dokdonia sp.
GCAAATCGCAATGCCGTAAGTGGTGATTTCTTTCGATCAATCTCGTAAGGCCTTTCTTGTATACCCTTACTGTCAAAGTTAATACAATCAGCAACGACAAAATCATAGTTCCCTTGCTCTAAAGAATCCACACAAGTTTCTAAGTGTTCTGGAAGCATCACATCATCACTATCAAAAAACTTTATGTAGTCTCCGCGAGATAATGAATATCCAAAATTTCGAGAATGGTTTGCTCCTTTTGTTACCGCCTCTGGACGTCTTACATAGTTAAAACGGGGATCGCTTTCCACAAAGAAAGCTACTTTTTGAGCTGTATCGTCAGTAGAGCCATCGTCTACGATGATACATTCAAAATTCCCATAGGTCTGAGCCTGGATAGCTTTAAGCGTATCTTCAATATAACCCCCTCTATTGTATGTCGCAATGATGATGGATACCATAACTATTTTATTTAAAAGGAGAGATGAGACGTCTTAATGTAGCGGTAATAGCGTGCCCTACTCTGAAAGAGGTGGTTTCAAGCACCTTATGCTTTTCGATTTTAAGTTTGTTGTTTTTAATAATTAGGCTTTTAAAATGTTGCTGTGCATACTTTTCATAGTCCGCTTTGTATTTTTCATAAAGTTGCATCCGCAATTTTGTATCATTAATAGTGGCCAGACCCGTTCTTGAGTCTTTCGTTTCTGTATAATTGAACAAGACTTCCTCGACAATACCAAAAGTAAAACCCGCTTTTAAAAGGCGAATATTCAGATCCCAATCCTCGTAGCCCTCTACCATATTCTCATCATATGCTCCAGCGTCAAGCATGGCCTTTTTCTTAAAAAGTAAACAAGAGAGCGCTCCATTATCTAAGAGGCAGGATTCTAGTGATACCTCGCCTGGAATGTATGGAAGTATTTTTTTTTCGGCTACCACACGTACATAACCACACATCACAGCTCCGAGCGTTTTATCTCCCTCAAATACTTGAAGAGCCTTTTCAACAAAAGGAGGCTCAAAATAATCATCTGCATCTAAGGTGAGAATATATTCACCTCGAGCAATGGCGATGGCATGGTTACGAGCATTTGCAACTCCTTTGTTCTCTTGATCTATTACTCTTACATGCCCATATTGTTCTGCAATATCTTGTAAAACCTTTAAAGAGTCGTCTGTTGAGCCATCGTTTACCACAATTATTTCATCTACAGGGTACGATTGCTCCAAGACACTTTCTACTGCGCGCGCAACGGTAGATTGTGCGTTATGACACGGTATGACTGCAGATACGAGCATAGAGAAGTTTTATATATTTTAAAGAAAAATTAAAGCTTTAAATTATGGTTTGCTAGTACGCCTTCGCGAAAGCATAAAATTACAATTCCATTATTCATTAGGACCTCTTTTTTTTTAAAATGAACGCTAGGAATTTAATAAGCATATTCACCATACTCATTGTGAGTTTATTTGTAGCCACTACCTCTATCTCTGGAGCGATTAGAGCATATCTAGCATGAAGGCTTGTATTCTCATCAAAAACAGCATCAAAACTCTCGTCTAGTGCCTCAAAATGCTCAAGCAATATTTTGCGACGCTCCTGTTTTTGAATTTCCCTGTTTTCTGGACTCGTAGAAATTCCTCCTTCATAAAAATGAGCTATTGTAAGGTCTATATGCTTATGAGAAACATTTTCAGCACTAAAAACTTTTACAAAAAATGCCCAGTCCGAAACGATCGTAAGATCTGTTCTATACATACCATATTTCTCAAAAAGCGCTTTATTGATAAACGTTGATGCATGTCCTAACGAAGTTTTCTTTAAAAATGAAAAGTCGATAGTGTCAGGATACGTATTTGTAAAACCTCTTCCCTGCTCGTCTTCGATCCAAAGATTTCCGTAGACGATCTCTTCACCTAAATCTAGTGTAGGCGTTACTTTAGACAAAACATCGTCCTTATAGAGTATATCACCGCTATTTAAGAAAAGAATGTAGTCACCTTTGGCCTGAGCAATACCTTTGTTCATCGCATCATAAATACCAGCATCAGGTTCGCTCACCCAATAAGCAAAGTGCTCTTTATTACTCTCAATAAGCTCTTTACTGCCATCAATAGACCCTCCGTCGATAAGAATGTGTTCATAATCAATAAAATCTTGATGTTGTACACTCCCTATGGTCTTAGAAAGACCAAGTGCGTCATTATAATTCACAGAAATAATAGATAAAAGCATTTAATTAGGTAAAGGTGTTAACGTATTAAGCCATAAAATGAGCATAGAACATCTCGTTAACGGAATAAGCTCTATATTTTCTAGGTTTTATTTTTTTTAAAATTTTATACGCGCGCTTTTCACTGGTAATAAAGGGTGAGGACATTTTTACAACTTTTTTAAAGCAGTTTCTAGAAAGAAATCTTTCTTCGCAAATAAGCTTATACAATTTTGCATATTTAGGTGCATATTTCATATATAGACTATATAATTCTTCTTGTCGCTTTTCTCCTCCTATACCAGATTTATGATCTTCGTGAATGCGGTATAGGGAAAGTGGTTTTGATAAGCTAAAAAAAGGAATTTGGTTTTCCTCAGCTCTTAAAAACCATTCCCAGTCGAATCCAAAATGCAAACTTGTATCAAGCACTCCATTTTTCTTCCATATCACTGCACTCCAAAAAGAGGAGGGTTGTATGATGTAATCTACGAGTTTTAGTGAGATATCTTTATCGGTTCTTTTTACAAAACTCCCTCTACTTGTAACTTTTCCTTGTTGCAGTTCTTCAAAGTGGATACAATTTCCATAAAAGATACCGTCTCCTTTTTCTTGATACTTCTTTGCTATATAATGTAACACTTGAGGCATTAACATATCATCGCTATTAAGCCACATAAAAATATCTCCAGTACATTTTGAAAACCCGTCATTAATAGCAGCGGCTTGCCCCCCATCCTTTTGAGAAACCCAGAAGCTCAAATCGCTTTCATACTTCTTTATGATCGCTACAGAGTTGTCTGTACTACCTCCATCCATAATACCATATTCTAGATTAGGATAATTTTGACCTAATACAGATAAGATTGTTTGTTCTAGAAACTTTCCTTGATTGTATGAAGGTGTTATTATGGATATTTTTGGAAGTTTACTCATTTAGGATTAAACTTTTATAAAGGTCGTGATATTTTATAGCCTGCACTTTAGAATTATACAGCTCCCTACTCTGCTCACTTATTTCTGCCCTGTCAAACATTTCTAGAGTTTTAAAGAACATTTTTATGTTATTTGCTAATTTTTGTGCGGAAATATCATCTACCAACAATCCGTTTTTTTTGTGTATAATTATATCAGGCAATCCACCAATATTAAAACCGATAACAGGAGTTCCACACATTAAAGATTGAAGTACAGTATTAGGTAAGTTAT
>CAWUIT010000300.1:0-3372 GCA_963922345.1 uncultured Dokdonia sp.
CACCGTATATTGAAGATAGACAGCGCGTGAAAGATATTGTAGGATCGACTAAATTTATTGAGGTGTACGTTAGTACTCCTATCGAAGAATGTGAAAAAAGAGACGTAAAAGGCCTCTATGCAAAAGCACGTTCTGGTGAAATAAAAGACTTTACAGGGATAAGTGCACCTTATGAGTTCCCACTCAATCCAGACATAACGATTGATACTTCAGACGTAACCATTGAAAAAGCTGTGCAAGCAGTTATTACATTTGTAAATAGTAAATTAAACTTAGAGGATGAGTAAATATTATTTAAATTATTTAGACGAATTAGAATCTGAAGCTATATATATCTTAAGAGAGGTTTGGGCACAGTTTGAAAACCCAGTAATTCTTTTTTCTGGAGGTAAAGACTCTATTTTAGTAACCCACCTAGCCAGAAAGGCCTTTTACCCATCAAAAATACCTTTTGCACTAATGCACGTAGATACGGGCCATAATTTTCCAGAAACTATAAAATTTAGGGATGATCTTATTAAGGAGTTAGGCGTTCAGCTTATTGTGGGTTCTGTTCAAGAAGCTATTGATGAGGGTAGAGTGGCCGAAGAAAAAGGTAAGAACGCAACTCGTAATACCTTGCAGATAACAACATTACTTGATGCTATTGAGGAAAATAAAGTAGATTGTGCAATAGGAGGTGGACGTCGTGATGAAGAAAAAGCGCGTGCAAAGGAGCGTTTCTTTTCACATAGAGATGATTTTGGACAATGGGACCCAAAGAACCAGCGACCAGAGCTATGGAATATACTCAATGGAAAACACTTTGAAGGAGAGCATTTTAGAGCATTTCCCATAAGTAACTGGACGGAAATGGATGTTTGGAATTATATACAAAGAGAAAATATTTCGATACCCTCTCTGTATTTTGCACACGATAGAGAGGTAGTATGGCGAAGTAATTCTTGGATTCCTATGTCGGAGCATTTAAAGTTAGAAGAGAACGAGAAAGTGCACACAAAGAAAATACGAATTAGAACCCTTGGAGATATTACGATCACGGGAGGTATAGAGTCTGATGCAGATACACTTGAAAAAATAGCGCTAGAAGTCTCAGCAATGAAACAAACAGAGCGTGGTAATCGAAGTGACGATAAGCGCAGTGAGACAGCTATGGAGGATCGAAAAAAACAAGGATATTTCTAAAATAAATAGGGATCTACGCTTTCGCGAAAGCGTAATTTAAAACATTTAAAAGCATCAGAAATTATGCAAATAGATAATAATCAATTACTTCGTTTTACAACGGCAGGAAGCGTAGATGATGGCAAGAGTACCCTTATAGGAAGACTTTTATATGATTCTAAAGCCATTTTTGAAGATCAACTAGCTGCCGTAGAAAGTACGAGTAAAAAGAAAGGTCATGAAGGTGTTGATCTTGCTTTATTTACCGATGGTTTAAGAGATGAACGTGAACAAGGTATTACCATTGATGTGGCCTACCGATATTTTACTACGCCTAAGCGTAAATTTATTATTGCAGATACGCCAGGACACATACAATATACCCGTAATATGGTCACAGGTGCATCTACTGCAAACGCAGCTTTAATTCTTGTAGATGCAAGGCACGGAGTGATTGAGCAAACAAAGCGTCACGCTTTCATTGCATCACTTTTACAAATACCGCATCTTATTGTTTGTATTAATAAAATGGATCTTGTGGACTACTCTGAGGCGGTCTATCAGAAAATAATACATCAGTTTGAAGAGTTCTCTTCAAAGCTTTATGTAAAAGATGTACGTTTTTTACCTATGAGTGCACTTGATGGAGATAATGTAGTAAACCGATCGACTAATATGAATTGGTTTCAGGGAGCTCCCCTACTACACACATTGGAAAATATGCATATAAGCAGTGATATTAATAAAATTGATGCTCGTTTTCCAGTACAAACTGTTTTAAGACCGCAAAGTGAAAATTTTATTGATTATCGCGGTTACGCTGGACGTGTCGCTAGTGGTATATTTAGACCTGGTGATAATGTTACCATTTTCCCCTCTGGTTTTACTTCAAAAGTGAAATCTATAGACGCTTTTGAGGGTAGCCTTAAAGAGGCTTATGCTCCAATGTCTGTAAGTATGACCTTAGAAGATGATATAGATGTTAGTAGAGGTGATATGATTGTTAAAACCAATAATAGACCAGAAACGTTACAAGAGTTTGATGCAATGCTATGTTGGCTGCACAATGATGCTGCAAAACCACGTACCAAGTACACGATTATTCATACTTCAAATGAGCAAAAAGCGATGATCAAGGAGGTGGTGTATAAGATAGATATTGACACCTATAATCGTATTAAAGATGATAAAACACTAGAGATGAATGACATCTCTAGAGTGAAAATAAGAACCACACGCCCGCTCATGATTGATGAGTATCGTGATAATAGAATTACAGGGAGTTTTATTCTTGTAGATGATGCTACGCACGAAACTATAGCAGCTGGTATGATTCTTTAATTTTTAGTATTTAAACTAATAGATACTAAAGCTCGTTCACAACTGAATGTGTATTAGTCAATTTTAAATGAGTTCTTTAAAAGAAAGTACAATAAAGGGAACATTCTGGACTTTTCTCGAAGAATTTAGCGGGAAAATTTTTGGGTTCGTAATTCAGATTATTTTAGCTAGATTACTTATGCCTGAAGATTTTGGGTTATTGGCAATGGTAATCGTTTTTATTGGAATTGGTTCAAGCATTGTAGATTCTGGCTTCGGTCAGTCTTTAATCAGAACAAAAGATCCTTCACAAGCTGACTATTCCTCTGTTTTCTACTTAAATGTAACAATATCATTAATTGTTTATATACTAATATATTTATTAGCTCCTTACATTTCAGCATTTTATGATGAGTCTAAATTAACTTATATTTTAAGAGTTATTGCCCTCGTCCTTATTATCAAATCGTTCTCCATCGTACAACAAACGGTCTTAACTATAAAACTAGATTTTAAAAAACAGATGATCGTTAATCTAATAGCAACGGTTGTAAGTGGTTCTGCTGGAGCTTTATTGGCTTTTAATGATTATGGTGTTTGGTCCCTTGTATTTATGCAAATTATCACAGCTTCGATATCTACTATTTTGTTCTGGTATTTTGGAAAATGGAAGCCAATTTTGATTTTTGATTTTAATAAAGTAAGATATCATTATAGCTTCGGTTATAAATTGATGTTGAACACATTTGTAAATAGTATTTTTAATTATTCATTTGATATCGTAATAGGAAAATACTACTCAGCCTCAATATTAGGCTATTATAATAGAGCCTCTGTATTTCAAAAATTTCCAACAATGTTGGTTGGACGTTCAATAAATAGAGTTAC
>CAWUIT010000301.1:0-3353 GCA_963922345.1 uncultured Dokdonia sp.
CCTCATATGTGGTATTCTTTGTTATCTTTAAATTATGTTTATGTGAGTTTTTGCTCACTACAAGCAAAAAATATTAACAAACTCAATTCAAGAAAATGAAATTAAGATTTAAATATGCTCTCATAGCATTAAGTATGATAATTTTAAGTTGCGGAAGTGATGATGAGGGTATTCCCAATTCAACTCCAATAGTTCCTGAAGAACCAGTCACTGCTTCTTACACTGCAACGATTACAACAGATTTTAGTGAAGAGAATTTTCCTCAAGATTATCCATCTGGAGCTAGTTTTGGGACAATAGTAGCTATTACACACGAGCCTGGAATTTCTATTTATCAACTGGGGCAAATGGCTAATGAGGGTTTTGAGGCTTATGTAGAAAATGATGATGTCGCAACCCTTGAAGCCTTTTTATCAAATCAAGTAGGAGAAGAAAATGAAGGTAGTTTTACAATACAATCCATAGGATCTGTAAGTGCGGTAGGGTCTGAGACATTTAATCTTTCATTTACCCCGACGCGCACACGTGTTACAATTATAGCAAATCTTAACCCTAGTCCAGACTGGTTTGTAGGAGTTAGTTCTTTTGATATAACAGATGGCAATAGTCTGATAGAAAGTGAGACAATTGGTTTGTTATCTATCGATGCAGGCATTTCCTCAGGAGATACGTATGAAGCTTCCGGAGAGCCTGAAAATGCTGTAATAAGTACAATAAACGGAGCGCCTTTTTCTAGTGGTGGTTTTACACCAGAAATAGGTCAGATAGAGATATCTAGAGTAAATTAATTATCACTATTATTATCGCTTTTTGAAGAGGGCTTTTTGCTCTCTTTTTTTATACGCTTTTGCGAAAGCTTACTAACACTTTAAATAGTATTTTGCAATAATTATAGTCTATATGTTTTTATAGAAAGTAAATCATAAGCTGCTTTTCAAATATTCTATAAACTAAAAAAAGCCTCCACATTGTGGAGGCTTTTTAATATCAATAAGTCCTGAAGCAATTATGCTAGAGAAACTCTTTTAAATCCTTGTACAGACGCATCACCTTTTGAAGCAACAAATTCTGCTACGTTCTGGCTGTCGTCCATAATAAAGCGCTGGTCAAGTAGTGCTTGCTCGTGATCTAGCGTCGTGTTATCTGCTATAAAACGCTCAACTTTACCTGGTACAATTTTGTCCCAGATTTGCTCAGGCTTACCTTCTGCTTTTAATTGCTCTTTGATATCTGCTTCAGCTTGAGCAAGTACTTCTGGAGTAAGTTGTGACATAGAGATGTACTGAGGTACATTCTTTAAAGTCTTACCTAGACGTCCTAGCTCGATGTTGTCTTTTTCTATTGCAGCAATTCTCGCTTCAGTTTCAGATGCAACATAAGCTGGGTCAAAATCTTTGTAAGAAAGTGTAGTGGCACCCATAGATGCAACTTGCATAGCAACACTCTTTGCAACCTCTGCAGCATTATCTGTTGCAGCAGTAAGGCCTACTAATGCACCAATCTTGCTACCGTGTACATAAGATCCTACAAAAGGTGCTTCTAATGTTTCGTAACCACCTATTTCAATTTTTTCACCTATAACCCCAGTTTGCTCAATAAGTTTATCTGCAACTGTCATTCCGTCAAAGTCTGCAGCAAGCATTTCTTCTTTAGAATTTACAGAAAGAGCGATGTCTCCCATTTTGTTTGCAAGTTCAACAAAAGAATCATTTTTAGTAACAAAGTCTGTCTCACAGTTAAGTGATACTACAACCCCACGAGTGTTTGCGTCGTTTATTTTTGCAACAACAACACCTTCAGAAGATTCTCTGTCTGCTCTTTTTTCTGCTACTTTTTGTCCTTTTTTACGAAGTACAGTTACTGCGTTGTCAAAATCACCTTCTGCTTCAACGAGGGCCTTTTTACAGTCCATCATCCCAGCACCAGTAGCTTCTCTTAATTTTTTTACGTCTGCGGCTGTTATATTTGCCATTTGTATATGTTTTAAAATTGAAAAAAGTCGTCTAATCGTTTTCTGCAAAGAAAAGAATTAAACGACCTTTTAGTATTAACTTAATGTTATTTACTCTTCTTCTTCACTTGTTGCTACGGCAGCTTCTGCAGGCTTAGCTTTTGGAGCTTTTGCTTCTTTTTGAGCATCTTTTCCAGCTTTACGATCTGCAAGACCAGCGTTTACAGCGTCAGAAACAAAACCTACAATCTTGTCTATAGATTTAGAAGCATCATCATTTGCAGGGATAAGGTAATCTACCTCTCTTGGATCAGAGTTAGTATCTACCATTGCAAAAATAGGAATGTTTAATTTTTGTGCTTCTTTTATCGCGATGTGCTCTCTCTTAATGTCTACAACAAATAGAGCGCCAGGTAGACGAGTCATATCTGAGATAGAACCAAGGTTTTTTTCAAGCTTCTCACGAAGACGGTTCATTTGTAATTTTTCTTTCTTAGAAAGTGTATCAAAACGACCATCTTGTTTCATACGGTCAATTGTCTGCATTTTCTTAACTGCTTTACGTATCGTTACAAAGTTTGTAAGCATCCCACCAGGCCATCTTTCTGTGATGTAAGGCATGTTTGCATTACGTGCTTTTTCAGCAACGATATCTTTAGCTTGTTTCTTAGTAGCTACAAAGAGTATTTTTCTACCAGAAGCAGCAATTTTTTGAAGGGCGTCACACGTCTCCTCAATTTTTGCTGCAGTTTTGTAAAGATTGATAATATGTATCCCATTACGCTCCATATATATATACGGTGCCATGTTAGGATCCCATCTTCTTGTGAGGTGTCCAAAGTGAACCCCTGCATCAAGCAATTCTTTTATTTCTATGTTGTTTGCCATTTTTGTAATAGTTTACGTTCCGTTGGACATTATAATTAGCAACTCCGCATTACGAAGTTTAGATGCTAAACTAACCTTATTACGATTCCGCTTTCGCGAAAGCATAATAAGCAACGACAACATTTCAATTAATTTAAATTTTTTAAAAAATAAGTAATTCAAAATCTCCCTTGCTGCATAGTCTAAGCCGCTTGCAAGTAAGGCGATATATTAACGCTTTGAGAATTGGAATTTCTTACGTGCTTTCTTCTGACCAAATTTCTTACGCTCAACCATTCTTGGGTCACGAGTAAGAAGTCCTTCTGGCTTAAGGATAAGACGATTTTCTTCGTCTAGCTCACACATTGCTCTAGATATAGCAAGTCTGATAGCCTCTGCCTGGCCAGTAATACCACCACCATATACGTTTACGTTAATGTCAAAGTTACCTTCGTTGTTTGTTAAAACAAGTGGCTGGTTTACTTTGTACTGTAATGTTCCAGTAGGGAAGTAGTTGTTCAGTTCTTTTTTGTTT
>CAWUIT010000302.1:0-3349 GCA_963922345.1 uncultured Dokdonia sp.
GCGGTTTTTTGGGTATTTGCTTTATGGCACTCGCACTTGCTATAGTTTCCTTTAGCTGTACAGGTCCCATTGTTGGTGTGGCGCTAGTACAATCTATCACAGAAGGGGGCATAACACCCATAATAAGTATGTTAGGGTTCTCCAGCGCTATTGCACTTCCATTTGCATTTTTTGCACTCTTTCCTGGCTGGTTAAATAGTTTACCTAAGTCTGGCGGATGGTTGAATACCGTTAAAGTTGTTCTTGGTTTTTTAGAGTTAGGATTGGCTTTAAAGTTTCTATCAAATGCAGATCTTGTAGTAGACGGCGGTTATTTACCTAGAGAAGTTTTTCTTGTATTGCTTATAGCGATTATGATAGGCCTGGCACTATACCTTTTTGGTAAAATCAAACTTTCACACGATACAGAAGTTCATCATATATCTGTGGGTAGATTATTACTAGGTATTCTTACAACTGCATTTATCATTTACCTTATCCCTGGCGTATGGGGAGCACCACTCAAATTGATAAGTGGTTTCCCTCCACCTATGAATTATAGTGAGTCTCCTTATGGTATAGGTACGCAATCCAGTGCATCTGTAATCGACGGGACTTTTCCAGAAAATGCAGAGCTTGGTCCTCATGGCATACTCTCTTTTACAGATTATGAAGCGGGGATGGCGTACGCCCGGGCACAAAACAAACCAGCGCTTGTTGATTTTACAGGCAAGGCGTGCGTTAATTGTCGAAGGATGGAAGAACTTGTGTGGTCCAAGCCCGAGATCCTTAATATTCTAAAAAATGAGGTGGTTCTCATTTCACTTTACGGAGATTCTCAAGAAGAGCTACCTCCTTCAGAGCAAGGTGTAAGTGCCTCTGGAAGACGCATTAAAACGGTAGGGCACAAGTGGAGTAGTTTTCAAATAGAAAGGTATAATCTTGTCGCAGCTCCGTACTATGTGATGCTAGATCATAACGAGGAGTTATTGAGTAAGCCTATAGGCTACACTCCTGATGTAAAAAAATATAAAAAATGGCTAGAAGACGCCATTTCAACTTTTAATAATAAATAGATGAAAATTTCCTTTAAACTGGTTTATGTTGTTTTGTTTTTCGCTTTCGCGAAAGCGTATTCACAAGATATACCCCCATATGATGTTGCAGAAAATTATAACAAGCAGGAGGTGCAAATTGAAATGCGTGACGGTATTAAACTGCATACCACCATCTACTCACCTAAGGATACGTCCCAAGAGTATCCTATTTTAATGCAACGCACGCCCTATAGTTGTCGTCCTTACGGGGAAGATGAGTATAGAAGCGCCATCGGACCAAACCAGTATCTTATGAAGGAAGGAAACATTATTGTCTATCAAGATGTGAGAGGACGGTGGATGAGCGAGGGTAGATATGATAATATGCGTGCCTTTATACCTAATAAAACTGGTGATCAAGTAGATGAAGCTAGTGATACCTATGACACAATAGAATGGCTCATTAATAATGTGGCAAATAATAATGGTAATGTAGGAACTTGGGGAATTTCATACCCTGGATTCTATGCTACTTACTCACTTCTTAGTGGTCACCCTGCGCTCAAGGCGTCTTCACCACAGGCTTGTATAGGTGATTTCTTTTTTGACGATTTTCATCACAATGGCGCTTACCTACTAAGCTACTGGAGAGCGACAGCTGTTTTTGGATATCAAAAAGATGAACCTACAACAGAGGCTTGGTACGAGTTTCCAAAATTAGATAGTGATGATCAATATGAGTTTTTTCTCAAGACTGGACCGCTTTCCAACCTTGACAAATACTATGATGAAACTAATGAGTTCTGGACTCAATTAAAGGAGCACCCTAATTATGATAGCTTCTGGAAATCTCGAGGTATTATTCAGCATTTAGAAAATATCGAACCAGCCGTTATGACGGTGGGAGGGCTCTATGATGCAGAAGATTTGTATGGACCTTGGGAAACCTATAAAAATATTGAAAAACGCAGTAATAATTACAATACTGTGGTATTTGGACCTTGGAGCCACGGCGACTGGGCACGTTCTAAACCTAGACAGGCCGTGGGTAATGTTTATTTTGGAGATAATATTTCAGAGTATTTTCAGAAGGACATTGAGACCAGGTTTTTTAATCATTTCTTAAAAGGAACTGGTGAGGGATCTACAGGTTTACCAGAAGCGCACGTTTTTGATTCTGGGAGCAAAGAATGGATGTCCTTTGAGCAATGGCCTCCTAAGAAATCAATGAAGGCTTCTTTTTTCTTAGGTGATGATAACTTACTCACTGGAGGTCTTTCCTCAAAAAATGGGTCAGAAACTTTTGTAAGCGATCCAGCAAATCCAGTTCCCTATGCAGAGGGTAAAAAAATGGTATTTACACCACGTAAATATATGACAGATGATCAACGCTTTGCTGCTGCTAGAGAGGATGTACTAGTCTATGAAACGCCGGTTCTTGAGGACGACCTTACTCTTGTGGGTGATATAATGGCCAAACTTAATGTGGCTACCACAGGTACTTCTGCAGATTGGATTGTTAAAATAATAGACGTTTACCCAGATGATGTGCCTAACACACAAGAAACAGAAGAAGGTATGGAAATGGCGGGATACCATCAAATGGTACGTAGTGAAGTAATGAGAGGTCGTTTTAGACGTAGTTTTGAAAAGCCACAACCATTCGAGCCTGGAAAAAACGAGGAAGTTTTTATAAAACTGCAGGACGTTTTACATACGTTTAAAAAAGGACATAAGTTACAAGTGCAAGTGCAGAGTACTTGGTTTCCTCTTATTGATCTAAATCCTCAGACGTATGTAGATAATATTTTCAAAGCGACAGAAGATGATTTTAAAAAACAGACACATACTGTTTTTCATAACTCAAAAATAGAATTTAATATCTTGATGAAATAAGAGATTATCTACATTAAAAAGTTACAATGCCTAAAATTTAAAAGTTTTAGGCATTTTTTATTTACGAAGGCTCCTAAAAAAGAAAAACATCTCTGCTATAGCAGAGATGTCTTTCACCCCTAAATTTATGATTGCTAAATAAATAGCTTTCATTACCCTATTCAAATAGGATATACCAAATATACCGCAGAATTTTATTTTGAGTCAATAATTTTCTCTAAAAAGTTAATATTTAACGAATTAAATAGAAAAACACCTCTACCGAAGCAGAGATGCCTTTCACCCCTAAATTGTGAGTTTGAATCTTAAATGGATTTTATTTTGTTATCCAATAGTGAGTTTCTCCCCCAAAAAACTAACCTAAACAAATCGTAACTTTAATTACTCTGTAAATGTATGATCGTTTTATAAAAAGCGGTAGGGGTGTTTGCCCCTAA
>CAWUIT010000303.1:0-3347 GCA_963922345.1 uncultured Dokdonia sp.
ATTCCTTCTGTTCCTAAACCCATGATACGCGCGGCTCGATCTACACAATAATGTGCTTCTTCTGAAACTAATATGGCTAGTCTTTTACTATGACCATCATTCCAAACATCATCTGTAGCAATAGCTCTGCGAGCTGCAAGTAAAGCCGTTAGATTTGCAAGTGTCCCACCAGAAGTTAAAAAACCTCCTCCATTAGGCATGTCTAAAGCATGTGCAAACTGCTCGATTACAATACGCTCTAAGGCAGTGGCTGCAGCACCCATTTCATAAACCGCCATTCCATTGTTGAGCTGTGCGCTAAGCAAGGTTGCAAGGGCAGATACTGGAACTGTAGGGGCTACCTGATGACCTATATATTTAGGATGGTGCGTATGTATAGATCGCTCTAAGACCGTTTTAAAAAAGTCACCTGTTGTATGTGATAAGCTTACATACGACTTCCAGAAAGCATACTCCTCTTCTGGCTCACTCCAGGTTATTACTTTATCACTTTTAGCTTGCGTTGTTTTTTCAAGATATTCTGCTAGGAGGGTTATGAGATTTTCTCCATCACTTTTAAAAATTATACTATCGTATGCTTTTTTTAATACTGCAGTACTCATTGGTTTAATGCTATTTTATCTTTAGTCACATCAAAGAACGTGTTGAATAAGTCTTGAAGTTGATCCCACTTACGCTCATCGATACTATAATATTGAGCTTTCCCCTTAAACTGACTTTTTAAGATGCCTGCTCTTTTAATCACTTGTAGATGTTGAGAGGTAGTAGGTTGTGAGAGTCTTATCTTGTCTGAAATTTCTTGACATAGACAGCCATCACAATCACCTATAAATTCTATGATTGCCACCCTAGCCGGATTAGATAGTATTTTTGCAAGATCTGCAATTTGATTTGCTCGTAAGGAGTGAATATGTCTTTTTGTAACGCCCATTGCCTATGTTTAAATTAAAAATGTAATATGAAATATCGCAATATTACAATATCTATTTTCTTAAAAAACTCAGCAAAGCTGAGTTTTGATTATTAGAACCAGCCTTTCTTATTTACCACATAAGTCTGGTAGAACTCCTCATCAGATTTAGTGAGGTAAATAATTCCCTCAATAAAGCCTATAATACCACCCACCCCGCAAGTCACTAGTGATATTGCCAGCTGGATAAATCCTTCTTTATTGTAACCTAAAATAAATTTATGTATACCAAGGTAGCCAAATAAAATACCCATCACTCCAGCAATCACCTTATTATTATCGCCAGATTTTCTAGGTTGATTCCACTCTTCTTTTACGTTATTGAAGGCATTACGAGCTTCCTCTTTAAACTCATTTCCTGCCTGCTTGGCCTCTTCTGTAAAATTACTAGCTGCCTTTTTAGCTTCATCAGCCATATTCTTGGCATCATTACCTATTTTATCACCTGGTGTTTTATCGTCTTGAGTACTCATTTGTTTAGCTTTTGGTTGTTTTGTGTTAAAGCTACTAAAAAGATTGAAATGATTTACAAGTGATTATTTTTCAAAAGCGCTATCGACAGGCTCCCACAATTCGATTTTTATACCTTCTGGGTCAAGTATCCACCCAAATTTTCCATAGTCATACTCTTCTACCTCACCCACTACCTCAACACCTTCAGCTTTGAGAACTTTTAAAAGTTCATGTAAATTCTCCACTCTAAAATTGAACATAAACTGCTTGTTGCTAGGGGAGAAGTACTCAGTTTTACTATCCATCGGGCTCTACTGTGTAGAGCATTTATTTCCATTTTCGTCACGCCACCAGAAGGTCCATCCGTATTGATCTGTTGGAATACCCAAATGCTTTTTATACCATTCCTTTTGCGCATCTGGATTATCACTTTTAAAAAACATCCCACCTATTCCTGTTACTCGTTTCATAAGTCTTCCTTCTTTTAGAATTATTTCTTTTTTAAAACAAAAGCCGCGATAAGACTTACAACTGCTCCTAGTAAAAAGGTCATGACAAACATCATTGCTCCGGCAATAAGAGACATTTGTACAGTACTATATTCCTTATACATCTCTCGTTGCTTTTCTAATTCTGAGATTGCATCTTGATTATTACTCTCAACAGCAAGATCCATTGCATACTGATTATACTCTATAAAAAAAGATGGATTTACAAATAGTGTGTACACCATATCTGCAAGGGCGATCCCTAAACCTCCTAGCATCGCTATTACAATACCTGTCTTAAAAGCTTTTCCAAAAGAAATTTTACCAGCGTGTACGGTATCTCGTTGGTACGCAACACCAAAATAGACAATAGCTGCAGTCATACCCATCACAGCCCACCCCACTAGCTCTTGCGTCCCATAATTAAGACTTCTCCCTAAATATAATGCAAGCGTAAACCCAAGAAGACCTACGAAAAATGCAATGGCACCAAATTTTTTTATAACCAGACTCATATCTTTCCTTTAATTTACTCCCAATTTAAGAAAATCGATCGAGTATTTTATCTACAATCGTTTGGGCTAGTTTTACCTTGCTTTCTTGAGTCCACCCCGCTATGTGAGGTGTAAGCAGTACATTGTCTTGCTCGATCAAATACTTAAGAGGTTCTGGCATTTCTGTTGTAGAGGTAAATAGATTTTCAAAAGACATTTTTTCATACTCTAAAACATCCAGGGCTGCTCCTAACACCTTCTCTTTTTTTAAGCCCTGTACAAGATCCTCTGTCACTACAGATTTGCCTCTGGCTGTATTGATGAGGTAGAACGCTTTCGCGAAAGCGTTAATAAATCTAGCATCTATCATTTTATTGGTTTGCGGTGTCCAGGGAGTATGCAAGCTCACCACATCTGCCTTCTTTTGCAATTCTTGTAAAGAAACTTGGCTAGCGTTCTCATCTCCTACATCATCCTTAATGTCGTAGCAAATCACATTACAATCAAAACCGCTTAGTTTTCTCGCAAACGCCTTTCCCATATTACCATAGCCTATAATACCCACTGTTTTACCCTCTAGTTCTACCCCTCGGTTAGACTCACGGTTCCATTGCCCTGCTTTCACCTCTCTATCGGCACGATTTAAATGATTGAATAAACTTAATAACATACTTAATGCCTGCTCGCCTACGGCATTGCGGTTCCCTTCTGGTGCGCTTATAAGGTAAATCCCTTTGCTTTCTGCATAAGGAATGTCTATACTTTCAAGACCAGCGCCCACACGAGCGATAAATTGAAGATTAGAAGCTGCGTCTATAAATGGTCTGTCAATATTAAATCGACTTCTTATTACAATGCCATCGTAACCAGCTATGATGCGCTCTGTTTCTTCTTTTGAAATGGTGTAATTCTCCTCATTATTGTGACCTGCAGCTGCAAGTT
>CAWUIT010000304.1:0-3330 GCA_963922345.1 uncultured Dokdonia sp.
GCCTGTCCAATCTACTTTAATGACAAAACTAATCTAACCATTGATTTTGCAGATTATGTTAGATTTGGGGAATTAGAGTTTGATGATAATGAGAATGTCACAAATCTCCATACTCACTTCGGAGACAGAAGAGCTAATTTTAAGAAAATAGAATAAATAACAAAAGCATAACAAGGGCTAAAGGAATTGCTTATTCTCGTCTACTTTGGAAATTTCAGCGGAATTTCCAACTTGGTATGTACTTGCAGCGTTAAGTGCTAAAACACGCAACTACTGATAGTCGAGACCCTTGTATACAATTTAAAAATGCAATCTTATGAAAGCAATAAAATATCCGAAATCATTTTCACACATTGGAATTACTGTACCTGACATTCATAAAGCTGTTAAATTTTATGAAGATATTATGGGATGGTATGTAATTATGAAACCATCACCAGTAAAAAAAGAACGTGATACTGCAATTGGGCAAATGTGTATTGATGTATTTGGAGATGATTGGGAAGAATTTGAAATCGCCCATATGTCAACCTCTGACGGAATTGGAATTGAGCTTTTTTCTTTTCCACACGGAAAAAAAGAAGCACCTGAATTCAATCCATTTAATACAGGACTATTTCACTTTTGTGTTCAAGACCCAGATATAGAAAATCTTACTAAAAAAGTAGTTGAGGCAGGTGGAAAACAAAGAATGCCGATTAGGGAATATTATCCAAATGAGAAACCTTATAAAATGGTGTATGTAGAAGACCCATTTGGAATCGTATTTGAAATTTATACTCATAGCTACGAATTAACTTATTCTTCAGGAGCATATCAAGAATAAAAATGTATACAATAATGCCTATAAGTAATTGCTTGTTCTCATCTACTTTTGAAAATCCTCGCGGATTATCAGTTTGCAATGTACTTGTAAAATGAAGTGTTCAGTTTTCCTCTTGTTACCCCCTCGAAGGCTCTATAGGTGAAATAATAGTTGAGACGTTTGAAAATAGGCTTAATATGAATGACAGAGAGTTTGAATTAATAATTGGAATTATAAGTTTGACAGTTTCTATCTTATTAGGGTTAAGAGAGATTAGAATATGGAAAAGTCTTGAGAAAGATGACTATATGCTAAAATCTTTTAGTATAAAAAAAATTGGAGCAATTGTCGGATTATTTCTGGTTGGAATTGCTGGAATTTATAGATATTATAATTAAATATAATGTCAACAAAATCAATTCATTGTCCAGACGCTTAAAGAATCGAATAAAATGTACAGGTTAATAACAAGTAGAAACTTGACAGTTGTAAATTTTGCAATTGTATCTTATTTTATTCTGATTTGGTTGATTGATTTTTACAAAATAGACTTTATTTTAATCGGAGTCTTTAGAGAAATGTTAACAATACCTTTTCTTGTTGCGCAACTAGTTTTCTTAATTATTGGTACGAAACATTTATTAAAAAATCGATGGAAACTCTTAATAATAAGTGTTTTATCATTAGCAATTTGCTCAATTTTTACAATTGGGAGTTTTTTTAAAATCACACTTGAGTAAGTTTAGAAAAGGCTAAATTCTGTAAATCGAAAATCGGCTCATACGAACCCTCAAATAACAATTATACGAGACCAATATGCTCAATTAAAAATGACCGAAATAGCAATAGTAGCAGACAGGATAAAACTGAGATTCATTGAAATATCGGATTTAAATTCGATTCATCAATTACATGCATTACCCGAGACAGATGAATTTAATGCGCTAGGTATTCCCAGAAATATGGAAGAGACTAAAGCTATCATTCAGCCTTGGATTGCCGAAAATAAGATGCGCAAAGTCAAGAACTACACATTTGCCATTGAAACTAGAGTGAATAAAGAATTTATCGGATTATTTGGGCTCAAACTCGGAAACGAAAAATATAAACGAGGAGAGGTTTGGTATAAAATACATTCCGACTATTGGAAAAATGGTTACGCAACAGAGTCTTTAAAAGCAGTAATAAATTTCGGATTTGAAAATTTGAAACTACATCGAATAGAAGCCGGGTGTGCAGTTGGTAATATCGGTTCACTTAAGGTTCTTGAAAAAGCAGGAATGGTAAGAGAAGGACGTCTTAGACAAGTGCTACCTTTAAAATCTGGTTGGTCTGACAACTTTCAATATGCAATACTTGAAACTGATGAAAGGCAAAATAACTAGTATCAACAATAGCTATAAGCAATTACTCGTTCTTGCTTTCTTCTATAGACTCACCTAGATTTTCATACGCGGTATATTATTCTAATCTGTTGCAATCCTTTCTTTAAAAAACCTTCCCAATCCTACTTCTATACATTTACTTTTCACGAACGTATTAAGGAGATTTAGAAAGCCTTTATACAGTCTTAAGCTTCTGCAAGTAATACAATCTTTGCGGTCGTTTTGTTTAGCTATCTGCCTCTTTAAACAAACAAATGCTGGTTTTTGTCTAACAAAACCGTTAAAATCCCATGCAATAACGTCACTTAACAAAATCTTATTAGATGTATAACAAACCCTTAGTACCCTTTCTAAAGTAAAAATAGGTACTTAGAGAGTAATTATTAAAATAACTAACTAAACATACTATTATGGCAGAAATTAAAGTTGAAAAAAAGAAATCAATATGGCCTTGGATATTACTTATCGCTGGCCTACTTGCAGCACTCTATTATTTTGTAATAAGAGAAGATGATGCGGTACTTGTAGATGATATGGATGATACAGAGTACGTAGAAGAAGTAGAAGCTGCACAAGAAGCTACCGTCGCGGCAATGCTCTCTGAAACGGCAATCACCGAAATAAACGAATATAAAACCTACATCTCAAATGAAGAGAAAATGGGTATTGATCACGTTTATTCTAATGCAGCACTAGAGCGACTTATTGATGCGACACGTGCCGTTACTAATGCACTAGATGTAGACATTAATGCAGATCTTGATCAGGCACAAGCGTATGCTACTTCCATAACAAAAGATCCTTATGAGGTAGATCACGCAAATAAAATTAAAGATGCTGGGCAGATTATCGCTGCAGCACTTAAAAAAGTACAAAATCAAAAATTTCCTGATTTAAGTAAGAGCTGTACACAGTTGCAAAACACAGTGATGGCTATCGATCCTCAAGTAGAAACCTTGAATCAAAAAGACGCTGTAAAAAGCTTCTTTGATCAGGCAGGAGATATTTTAACTAACATGATAAATCAATAAAAATGGATACAGATAAATCAAAAAACTTATATTATTTAGAAGAATTATCAGATTACAAAGTTTCCAATAGTGATAAAGATGTACGCGGCTGGGATGTAAAAGATAAAGA
>CAWUIT010000305.1:0-3316 GCA_963922345.1 uncultured Dokdonia sp.
ATAAAGCACTAGCTTATGTTCAAGATAATCTTGATTTATATGCAAAACGCGATACTACTTCAACTTTAGATATAGAAACCTTTAGACAAATAGGATCTAGTTTTGATCTGGTAGCAAATATACATTTACAAAAAGGTAATTATAATATCTCTTTGAGGGAGTATTTGAAAGCAGCCAATTTTTATAAAAACGCAGGAGATGATGTGCGCAGAGCAGATGCGCTTATGGGCGTTGCTCGCATTGAAGCAAGTCTATCTCATTATGATTTAAGTATTGAATATGCCACAGAGAGCTTTCAAATCTATAAAAGGGAGGATGATAAATTGTATCAGATAAAAGCGGCTCGTATTATCGCCAATAGCTTGATAGATCTAGAACAGTTTGAAAAGGCAGAAGAGTTTTATCAAATAGGTAGCGTATTGAGTCTTGAGGTAGATAATCCTTATGAACTTGCTGTTTGCAAAAAGGGACTTGCCACTATTGCAATGTTAAGAAATGAGTGGAGTAAAGCTGAGAATGCACTCAATGAAGCTTTAGATACTTTTATACAATCTGGAGATAAAAATCTGCAAGTGGGAGTATTAAGAGATTTAGCTTTTCTCAAACTACAAAGACAGGATTATGTAACAGCCTTAACCTATGCTGATAAAGGCTTATTACTCGCAAAAGGTTTAGGTAGAAAGGCTGATGTTGTTTCCTTATTAAATATAAGATCAGAAATTTATGAGAAAATGGGTGACACTAAAGCGGCTCTTTCTGACTTCAAAAATTTAAAGGTTGTAAATGATTCTTTGTTTTCTGAAAAGAACTCTCAGCAAATTGAGGAACAACGTATATTATTTGACACTGAACGAAAAGAACAGCAACTGGCTATTCAAGAACAAGAAATTAATCTTTTAGAGTCAAAAAAGCGTGGTGCACTTCTACAAAGATGGCTATTAGGTATAGGATTGCTAGCGGCAATAATAGGGATGTATGCTTTTTATCAAAGATTAAAAAGGCAAAAAGTAGAAAAGGAAAAAGTAGAACAAGATCTCAATTTTAAATCTAAACAACTCACAACGCAGGCATTACACCTTGCAAAGAAGAACGAAGTTTTACAAGAGCTCAAACAACAAGCTAATTCTATCATAAATGATGAAGGTGCAAACGCTGGATACAAACGATTAATTAATACGATTAATTTTGATTTGCAAGATGACGCTAGTTGGTCACTTTTCTCACAATCTTTTGAGGACTTATATAAAGATTTCAATAAAATCGCTCAGCAATTATATCCTAATCTTACAAGAACAGATTTGCGTTATATGGCACTCATAAAGATGAATCTCTCTTCAAAGGAAATAGCAAATATTCTTAATATTTCTAATGATGGTATCAAAAAAGCGCGAGGTCGTTTACGTAAAAAAATGCAAATACCTCGTGAAGAATCTCTCGAAGCGATAATACATACTCTATAGGTTTGGTATTTGTAACCCAATAGTATCAAGGGTTTCAGGGAAGTACACCTTTTGTACCCACATCATTTTTTCTTTTTGTTTTCTATGCTCTTATGTTTGATCTGTCATTATAAGACATTAACCTTTTTGTGGTGACTTACTCGGTCGTGCTGCAGAACTCTGAGTAAGCTCCCACAAAAAAAACCACAAAAATCAAACATTATGAAAACGCTATTAAGAATACATTACTATGTTTATTTAATCACACTCAGTTTGGGTATTTTCTCTTGCAGTCCTGATGATACAGAACCTATAGAAGAGCAAGAACAACAAGAAGTGATTAACGATCTTGTCGAACAAGAAAATGCTGTTTCTGCAGATGATTTTGAAGCCTTTGCGGGTGAAGTAGGTGCAATTATAAATACACGGGATATCGCACGCAAAGGGTATACTCCAACAGAAGCGATTCTTACCATAGAAGGTGATGAGGGTACTTATAGTCAAACAGTGCCTATCAATAATACTTCTTTCTTAGGAAGAGTAACTATTTCAAGAGAAGGGCTCTCTGAGACTGCTTTAGCAGAGCTTGAAAATGGTATTGATATTCAGGTCGAATTAAAAGGAAGCGATGGAGAAACCATAATCACAGAAAATTTAAGTGCTACGCCTTTCACATCAAATCCTTCCCCACGTGCTATAAATGCATCTGTAGTTGAGCCCACACCAGCGTTCAATACGCTCAATTTTAACTCTCAAGCGCAGTATTATGTGCAGCGAGTAGATGTAAATGGTGTGCCTGCTACTATGTCAATGAAGATAAGTCAAAGTACAGGCATTATCAAATTTTTGACGCGATCCACAAATACCGACTTTAGCGGTATTGTAGAACAACCTGATCATATCTTTAGTTTCTTCCCCATACCTGGTGAAGAAAATACATTTGCCATACGTAACACCGCAACAATGCAATTTGTAGCAGCAGCATTTGTTCCAAACACTATCACGTTTTTCTCATATCACGCTCCATATATGACAGATATCACGTCTATAGAATCAGTTTTAAATTTGCCAGATACACAAATTGACAATTTCAAATTTGTAATAGAGAAAGTTGCAGATGGTGTATATAGATTTAAATCAAAAGTTTATGACAACTACCTAGATGTATTACCTGGGGTGGGGCTTGTGATAAGTGGGTATTACAATGATAGTGAACCGGCATACTGGCGCATCATAGATAATAGTCTCGACTGGGATGTGGCTAGCATTTCAACAACATTCATTGCGCCTACATTGCCACCGCCTTCCACTTCATTTGGCGCAAATAGCATTTTAACAAATTGTACAGAGGGAACCTTAGAACAGACTATAGGCGGTAATGAAGGTGTGTCAAGGACCACGACGGTAGGATGGGAAGAAAGTTTTTCTCTTACTGGGTCTGTAACGAATACCGTTACTGCGGAAGTAGGAGTCGAATTTGAGGCTGGGTTTTTTGGAACTTCTGCAAGTTATGATGCATCCTTAACAACTTCATTAGAAACAAGTGTAAGTATGACGAGTGCTTCAGCCTCTTATGAAGATTACTCAGAAACAGTGACAAGTGACCTGTTTCTGTCAAGGCTTGTAACTGTACCTCCTCAAAGTGCCACGCTCGTCTACGATGTGGCTCAAATATATTCTAACACAAGTGTTCATCTAGTCCAAGTATTTAGACTAAGAGCGATGAATGGGAATACTGCACTTACAGGAGAGGAGATTCTATCACAATTACAATTTAGCAGGTATACTGGAGTACCTGTGCAAATAGGAAGCGATTTTATTGATATATCTGTTAAGGGTACGCAAGTGCTAGGCAAAGTCCTAGAGACAAGAAGCAC
>CAWUIT010000306.1:0-3311 GCA_963922345.1 uncultured Dokdonia sp.
TTAAAATTGAAGAGCTTAATACAGACCGTATTATCGAGCGTCTAGAAGAAGGACATCTTGATGCCGCGATTGCTGCTACACCACTAGAAAATCCCAATATAAAGGAACGTCCTCTTTATTATGAGCCTTTTATAGCATACGTTCCTCACAATCACAGATTGAGTAATAAGGATGTTCTAGAAACTGGTGACCTTGATATGCACGATATGCTGGTATTAGAAGATGGTCACTGTTTTAGAGACGGAGTAATCAATCTATGTACTACACCTAGAAATCTGGATGAAGTAAAGTTTTCATTGGAAAGCGGAAGTTTTGAAACCCTGGTAAAACTCTCAAATGAAGGCCTAGGAATGACACTCCTGCCCTACTTGCATACTTTAGATATTTCTCAAAAAGAACAGCGATTTTTTAAGAAATTTCAAGAACCTTCGCCAGCAAGAGAAGTGAGCATTATCTATCATAAAAGCGAATTAAAAATGCAAATAATTGAGGCCTTAAGGACAACCATAGCTGGAGTTGTTAAGGGAGCGATTACATTCCAAAATGTGCAAATCATAAGCCCGTTAAGTAAATAACAAGAGAATTTTATAACTTGCAAGACATATTCTCCAAATGATAATTTTATGAAATTCTTATTTTCAATACTATTTATTGCAACATCACTTACCGCTACAGCGCAGGCTAAAATATTAGTAGGTACGTATAGTTCTACAACAGAGGGAGCCACACACACAATAGATCTTCAAAAAGATGGTAGTTTTACATATGAATTTATTGAAGAGCTCCCAGAGCAAGAGCAAAAACGACTTTTAGGCAAAGGAAATTGGACATCAACGCAACGAGTGATTATCTTCACAACGACAGAGCAAGATCTAAACGATGAGTATACCATTGATTTAAATGACTCTAAAGCTAGAAGTACTTGGAAATCTCCATTAAGCAGGAGTGAAAGTGATGAAAAAGAGCATATCATTTTTTTTAGAACAGCAGAGAGCGATCTCAAAAACTTAAAACTTTATAAGCAATAAAAAAGCCCCTAACGGGGCTTTTTTTTATGTTTTTAAGTAAATTAAACATTGTCCTAAATCTGGATTGGATTGAACTAAATTCTGAATCCAAATTTTAAGTTCATCTATCTCATAAGGTAATAGTCTCTTAATTGCTTTTTCCAGCTCTTTACAAAAGAGGGCACTATCAAAACTTACCTTATCTAAAATAGTCTTTGTGTATTCAAACATTGCTCTCGCCATATTCGAAGGTGGTTTTTAAAAGGTTAGACATTCAAAAGTAATTTTCTAACTATACACAAGATATTTTATATTAATACTGAACTAAATATAACACTTTATCTTGAACAAAAATGTTAATACATTACGGTTTAACAACTGTGATTACGTAAAATCGAGCTTATTTAAAATCTATTATCACCATCTAGTAAATCTCCCAATCCACCTAGAATGGAGCCTTCGCCACGCTGTTTACCTCCAGACTTGGGAGCCATTGCAAGTACTCTATTTGCGAGACGGCTAAAGGGTAAGGATTGAATATAAACAGTCCCTGGACCCGTGAGTGTAGCAAAGAACAAACCTTCTCCACCAAAAATTGTGTTCTTAATACCACCTACAAATTCTATATCGTAATTTACGCTACTATCAAAACCAATTATACAGCCTGTATCTACCTTGAGACGCTCGCCAGGTGCTAGTTCTTTTTTTAAAGTGGTTCCTCCTGCGTGCACAAACGCAATGCCATCACCTTCTAATCTTTGCATAATAAACCCCTCTCCTCCAAAGAGGCCTCTACCTAGCTTTCGCGAAAATTCGATTCCAACAGAAACACCTTTTGCAGCACATAAAAATGCGTCTTTTTGGCACACGAAACGTCCACCTATCTTTGCTAAATCAATGGGTATAATTTTACCGGGGTAAGGTGAAGCAAAGCTCACTTTTTTCTTTCCAATAACATCATTGTAAAAGGCAGTCATAAATAAACTTTCTCCAGTCAAAAGTCGCTTACCCGCTCCAAAGATTTTGCCCATAAATCCTTTATCATTCTGAGAACCATCGCCAAAAATAGTCTCCATCCTAATGCCTTCTTCCATCATCATAAAGCTTCCAGCCTCAGCAATCACTCCTTCTTGAGGGTCAAGCTCTACCTCGACGTATTGCATTTCCTCACCGTAAATTTCATAATCTATTTCGTGTGCATTCATAATTTTATTTCTTCATTAGTTATAATAATTAGTGTGAATTACTACTAGGACGTTACATAAAGGCACAAAAAAATCCTAAGTATCACCTTAGGATTTAAAATTTGCTATAAAGTTTTAAAACCTACATTTCTTCGAGCTCAAACTCTAAAACTTCTGTAACCAGCCCACACTCATCTTCGCCTGGGGTAATTTCTGCAGTTATAATCGTTTGGAAACCAGTTTTTTCAATTCGTATTTGATAACTCCCTGCACGCTCATTTGGTCCTTCATAAACTCCAGGACTTACCTCATTGAGCACAGAAGTAAACGTATCATCCATAACTGTGATAGTTACATCTTCAACAGGGGCACCGGTAGAGGTATTTGTTATTGTAATACTAAAGGTAGGATCAATCTCAGATGGACACGTCACTTCTTCCTCTTCCATTGTAGTATCATCATCATTACCACAAGCTATTAAAGTAAATATGCAAAATGCAAAAAGTAAATATTTCATAAATTATATTTTTGACTAAGATACCTTTTTTCTTAAAAGGTTGCGTACCCTCTTTACTTCTGAATGTTTGTATTTACAAATTATCAAGTTGATTACTACTTTTATCATCACTTATGGTCCAGAAGAATCCTACAAAAAAGAATTGATCTGTCGCTGGACGTAATGCCCGTCTATCAAACATTCCATCCATATTAGGACTATCTGCATACTGATAGCCATTTACGTTTCTTATACCTAGAACATTGTTTACAGAGAAGTACAAAATCTTTTGCTGTGAAAGAAGATATGCCCAATTTACACTCAAACTATTAAATGATTTTGTATTTGCTTGTAAAAAACCCTCTCTATTTTGATCTGTATAGGTACGCCCTGTACTATGCTGGAAGCTTAAACCTATTTGAGATTTCCAATTGTCTATAAAATATTTACCTACAACAGATATATTGTGGGGGCTAGCAAAAGAAGGTCTAGCACTTTCTGGAAATTTGAGGTACTTACGTTCACTATCTAAGTATGAATAACTAACCCAGTAGTCCAGATTTTTTATTGAAGTATTATCTCTCCAGAACACGTCTATTCCTTGCGCATATCCCCCACCATCAT
>CAWUIT010000307.1:0-3308 GCA_963922345.1 uncultured Dokdonia sp.
TAACTATTATGGATGAGCTACGTGTAGGCTGTCCTTGGGATAAAAAGCAAACAATGGAGAGCCTGCGCCATCTT
This sequence comes from uncultured Dokdonia sp., assembly GCA_963922345.1. Taxonomy (GTDB): domain Bacteria; phylum Bacteroidota; class Bacteroidia; order Flavobacteriales; family Flavobacteriaceae; genus Dokdonia. The sequence goes on from CAWUIT010000307.1 coordinate 75, forward strand.
ACCATTGAAGAAACTTATGAGTTAGGGGATGCCATTCTTGATAATGATCTTGATGAGGTAAAGAAAGAGCTGGGAGATCTACTATTGCATATCATATTTTATGCAAAAATAGGGAGTGAAACAGAGACATTTGACATAGCAGATGTGGCAAACGGCATCTCAGAAAAGCTCATATCGCGCCACCCACATATCTATGGAGATGTGAAGGTAAATGATGCCGGTGAAGTCGCTACTAATTGGGAAAAGCTTAAGCTCAAAGAGGGAAAAATGTCTGTATTAGAAGGAGTCCCTAGAAGTCTTCCTGCACTGGTAAAGGCAAGTAGAATACAAGATAAGGTTGCCGGCGTAGGTTTTGATTGGGAAGAGCCACAACAGGTTTTTGAAAAGGTTCAAGAGGAGCTACAAGAATTGCAACACGAGATTACCGAACAAAATCAGGAAAAGATAGAGGCAGAGTTTGGCGATGTTTTATTCTCTATGATCAACTATGCACGATTTTTAAAAGTAGATCCAGAAAGTGCCTTGGAGCGCACCAATAAAAAGTTTATTAATAGATTTCAGTACTTAGAAGCAAAGGCTAAGGAGCTAGGCAAGGAGCTATCTGAAATGACTCTGGGAGAAATGGATGTCTTTTGGGAAGAAGCGAAGAAAGCTTAAAACTGTACCTAGATAGATTGTAAATACAATTGTTCTACTTTCTTTCGAGCCCACGGCGTACGCCTCAAAAATTTGAGGCTTGATTTTATAGAAGGATCTTTTTTAAAGCAATTAATGTCTACTTGTAAACTCATTTCTTTCCAGCCGTATTTTTCAACCAGAAACTCTAGTATATCTTGTAGTTTGACGCCGTGTAGGGGGTTATTAGGTTGTGACATATGGTGAAGGTAAAAAAAGGATACTATTTCTAATAATGCATTGCACCTTTCTTACTTTTGTATAAACGGAAATCACCCCTTGACTAGAACAATTGTAAGATACAAAATTGACAAGCTTGACCATTTAAAAAGTCAGCTTCTGCAATGGGCACAACAGTTTGAGGAGGTTGTTTGGTTAGATAGTAATAGCTATAATCGACAAAGCTATCCTGATTACGAGGCCGTTCTTGCGGTAGAGGCTTTTACAAGTTTAAAGACGGATTATCACAACGCGTTTGATCAATTAGAGGAGTATCAAAGCACGACCAGCGATTGGATTTTTGGCTATTTGAGTTATGATCTCAAAAACGATACAGAGCGACTCACTTCTAAAAATGATGATGGCCTTGACTTTCCAGATCTGTATTTTTTTCAACCTAAAAAGATCTTTTTACTCAAAGATGGTATTGTAGAGATGCAGTATCTCGGGATGGTAGATGATGAGATGGAGCAAGACTATAAAGATATTTTGCAGGGAAAAGTTACTGCCACAAAACCTGTAGTGTCAGAACCCCTACCAATTAAACTAAAAGTCCATAAGGAGGCTTATAAAGACAAGGTGCGTGAAATGCTACAGCACATCGCTTTTGGCGATATTTATGAGGCAAATCTCTGTCAGGAATTTTATGCATATGGGGAGATCGATCCTTTAGAGACCTATAGTCGTCTCAATGCGATAAGTGCGCCTCCCTTTGCAACCTACTTTAGGCGAGACGACCATTATATTCTTTCGGCCTCTCCAGAAAGATATATCAAAAAAATAGGCAACAAGATTGTCACACAGCCCATAAAAGGTACCGCTAGTCGTAGTGATAAAGAGGAGGAGGATCACGCTTTCGCGAAAGCGTTACAGCAAAACCCAAAAGAGCGCTCAGAAAATATAATGATCGTAGATCTTGTGCGTAATGATCTCTCTAGAACTGCCAAAAAAGGGTCTGTGATGGTCGAAGAGTTATGCGAGGTGTATCCATTTAAGCAGGTACATCAAATGATTTCGACCGTAACGTCTGAGATGGGTGTGGGGATATCACCCGTAGATGTGATAAGAAGCACTTTCCCTATGGGGAGTATGACCGGCGCTCCAAAGCTGCGAGCGATGAAGATTATTGAATCTCTAGAAGAGTCCAAACGAGGGGTGTACAGTGGTTCTGTAGGCTATTTTACCCCAGAAGGTGACTTTGACTTCAACGTAATTATTAGATCTATCTTGTATAATCAGGAGCACAAGTATGTTTCATACACGGTGGGTGGGGCCATTACAGCAGGTTCAGACCCTAATAGTGAGTACGAGGAATGCTTACTTAAAGCAAAAGCGATGCGAGCTGTTTTAGAGGGAGAATCGTAATCTGATTTTGTATTTTTACATCCCGCTTTCGCGAAAGCGTACACACAAGTAAACAACCAGCTTAAACCATAAATATGAGCGACGACAAAAAAATAATTTTCTCTATGCAGGGCGTTTCAAAAACGTACCCTGGAGCACAAACACCTGTACTTAAAAAGATTTACTTAAGCTTCTTTTACGGAGCAAAAATTGGAATTTTAGGTCTTAACGGGTCAGGTAAATCTACGTTGATGAAAATCATCGCTGGGTTAGATACCAACTTTCAAGGGGATGTAACTTCAGATAAAGAATTTTCTGTTGGGTACCTTGAGCAAGAGCCTAAGCTCGATCCAGAGAAAACTGTACTTGAGATTGTAAAAGAAGGCGCTGCTGAAACAGTGGCTATTCTAGATGAGTACAATAAAATTAATGATTCATTTGGTCTTGAAGAGGTATACTCAGATGCAGATAAGATGGAGAAGCTTATGGCACGCCAGGCGGTCTTACAAGATGAGATAGATGCTCGTGGCGCTTGGGAGCTAGATACAAAACTAGAGATCGCGATGGATGCACTACGCACCCCACCGGCAGATCAAAAAGTGGGTGTACTCTCTGGAGGAGAAAAGCGTCGTGTAGCGCTATGTAGACTCTTATTGCAAGAGCCAGACGTGTTATTACTAGATGAGCCTACTAACCACCTTGATGCAGAGTCTGTACACTGGTTAGAGCATCACCTTGCACAATATAAAGGAACTGTGATTGCTGTAACGCACGACCGTTACTTTCTAGATAATGTAGCTGGATGGATATTAGAACTAGATAGAGGGGAAGGAATCCCTTGGAAAGGAAATTACTCTTCTTGGTTAGATCAGAAGTCTAAGCGTATGGCACAAGAGAGCAAGACCGCTTCAAAAAGACAGAAAACTTTAGAGAGAGAGCTGGAGTGGGTACGTCAAGGAGCAAAAGGTCGCCAGACCAAGCAAAAAGCACGTCTAC
>CAWUIT010000308.1:0-3305 GCA_963922345.1 uncultured Dokdonia sp.
ACGTGTTGATAGACCAGATTGAGTAAAATACCATAGAAAGAAAGTATCAAGCCTGCCTTGATTTCAGAAGCTTTAATAAGTCCAAAAACATAATTGATGCTACCCCAATAATGATCTACTAGATCTTCGGTATGGTCCCGCGTAGTTTTAATCAAAGACGTTTCAAATTTGAAATCATCTTTTCTATCATTTGCCGTCTTTTCCACAGTCTAACTTAAGAATCAGATATATTAGAATTAAAACAATCTCTAAAGATTAACCAAGTTCCGTTTTCTTGTTTCCATAATTGAATGGACTTCCCATTATCCAAGTTGCTTCCGTCGGCGTGACTTAGATTATACACCGTCTGTACACCCACGATACCAGAATCACCATAAACGGTAAAATTTGGAACATTGTATTTCGTAAAACCTTGAGCGATAAAACCTGCGATTGCTCCTTCAATAGCTTGTCTTCCTTGAAATGGAGGTGATCCACCAGCCATAAACTCTCCGTCAGACGTATAACACTGTGCTACTGCTGCCGCATCTTTCTGAGCCATCGCTGCTGCAAATTGTGCGTTGCGCTCTTCAATTGCTTCTTGAATTGATTCCATTGATTGTGAAGTTCCCATAATTTCAATTTTAAATTAGTGTTATTTTAAAAGTGTTACGCTTTCGCGAAAGCGTATTCTACATCCGTTTATTTAGATTTTTCTACAAAGTACATGTCAATATCCCCTTTATTTTTTGCCGGTAATTTGCCTCTGTAGCTACATTCAAAATGATTTTTGATATACTTATAGGTAGTGCCAGAAATGTTTATTTTTCCAGGTTCACTTTGTTGCTCGAGACAGGCAGCTAGATTAACAGTATCGCCCCAGATATCGTAAGCAAATTTTGTAAGGCCCACGACACCAGCCACTACAGGTCCAGAGTGAATGCCCATTCTTATTTTAAATTCTGGTAAGTTCTGTACTCGTTTTGTAGTATTAAAGCCGTGCATAAACTCTTGCATATCTATTGCTGCCTTTGTCAAAACCTCAGCGTGATTTTGAGTAGGTGAGGGGAGACCGCTTACACACATATAGCTATCACCTATAGTTTTAATTTTTTCAAGGCCATATTTTTCTACAATCCTATCAAAGCCTCTAAAACTATCATCGAGTTGTGCCACGAGATCATCTGGCGACATCTTTTCTGCAATGCTTGTAAATCCTTGGATGTCTGTAAATAAGACACTTACTTCTTCGTGTTTGCGTGCATAAGATTTTCCAAAGCGTTTAAGTTCGCCAGCCACTTCTTCTGGTAAAATATTGAGAAGGAGCTTATCGGCTTTGGCAATTTCATTTTCAAGTAGGGCCGATTTTCTTTCAATTTCTACTGTCCGTATTCGTACTTTTTCTTCTAGTTCGTCATTGTGTACCTTGAGTTGATGGATGAGGTCCTTATTATCTCTTCTTAAGCGTACAGCTTCTAGTGCGTTATCAATAGTAATTTTAAGCTCATCCTTGTCCCAAGGCTTTGTGATGTAGCGATATACGCGTCCCGTATTAATCGCTTCTATAATTGCCTCAATATCACTAAAACCTGTTAATATCATACGTATAGACTCAGGCTCATCTGGTAATTTTTGTAAAAATTGGACTCCTGTCATCCCAGGCATACGCTGGTCTGTCACAATTACATGTATATCGTGTGCTGCTACAATTTTCATTCCCTCTACACCACTTATGGCTGTAAAAACATTATAATGCCGTCGTAATGCAGCTCTAAAGGAGACTAAGTTGTTTTCCTCATCATCTACATAGAGAATATTAAAATTTGATGTATCAGTCGTGCTCATAGTTTATTGCAATGCTTGATTTGAATCTTGTTCTTTAGGCAGCTTGATTATAAATTCTGTTCCTTGATCAAGTGTAGAAACTACATCGATGCTACCACGGTGCTTTTTTATAATTCCATAACTTATCGATAAGCCTAGTCCTGTTCCTTTACCTACATCCTTGGTGGTAAAAAAAGGCTCAAAAATTTTATCTTGGACCTCCTTAGGCATCCCACAACCACTGTCTTTAATTTTTACAATGACAAAGGTTTCATCCATTGTAGTTTTAATATCTATTCTCCCTTTTCCCTTTATTGCGTGTATTGCGTTTGATAATATATTCATAAACACTTGATTGATTTCACCTGGTAGGCAAGGAATTTCAGGTAATGCAGCATAATCTCTATTTATAGTAATCGTATCTTTATAAGAGCTATGTAAAATGGTAAGTGTCGAGTCTAGCCCATTATTTACACACGCCAATTTTACTACATTTTGATCCAATCGTGAGAAGTTGCGCAGTCCTTTTACAATTTCAGAGGTGCGCTGTGCGCCGTCTTCTATACCTTTAAGTAACTCCTTCACCTCAGTCAATGTAAACTCGAGATCCTTTTGTTGATTTTTTTCTTCCGCTTTCGCGAAAGCGTCTTCTAATCCCAACTCCTTGATAACTCTTTTATATTCATAAATACTGTCTATAATATCTGCCAGATCTTCCTTGAGTGGCTTCACATTTGCCGAAACAAAATTGATCGGATTGTTTATCTCATGAGCTACTCCTGCCGTGAGTTGTCCCAAGGAAGCCATCTTTTCTGACATGACAAGTTGCTGTTGTGCTTCTTTAAGATCGTCAAGAAGTGTATTGAGTTCCTTGTTTTTTATTTCAATGAGCTTATGTTGTTTATCAACTTCTTCTTTACCCTCTTCTATTATTTTTTTTTGTTCATTAATCTCTGTTATACTCGCGTTGAGGATATTTTTTATAGCTGTTTTATCGACTAGGGTTCGTTTATATTGAAATTCAAAAGCAGCACTTTTTTTAAAAGCTAGTTTATACTCTTTTTTTAGATAGTTTTTTTGATCATCTGTAATTGAGAGTTGATCGATATAGTCATAAAGGCTATCCATCATATTTACATACTCTTTTCTTGCAGCGCGACTAATGAACAGGTACCGTTGTGAAAGTCACAAGAACTATCCTTTGCTGCTCCTATCTCGCCGTATGTAAAAAAGCCTATGAGAGGTTTATCCCATATGCCGCGTAGTTTACCAGCCTCATCTTCCATGATGGGACCTAGAGCGAGGTGCCTGGCCTTACAAGAAAATACTATGACTGCATCAGGATTTGCAATGGTATCTTTTATACCTAAGACAGCATCACGGGTTTTATCTACAAGGTCGAATCCTGGAGGCACAGAAAATTGAACAGTGCTTCCCTCTGGAATACCTCCTGCAAAAATGAGGGATCGATCCTCCATATTTACCATTAGTGGAGATCTCAA
>CAWUIT010000309.1:0-3301 GCA_963922345.1 uncultured Dokdonia sp.
ACAACTTTGGTTGGTTAGATTCCCGAGAGCGAGAGCCTCGGGTTTCTTTTTTCTACTTAAGACAACTCTTTACTCTTTTCTTGCCTATTACTTTAAAAGTATCTTAGTAGTATAAATCTTAAACATATGGCTATGTGTAAATTATACGTTCTAGGCTCTCTTCTATTCATATCTCTAGTTTCCTATGCACAATCACCTCAGGGAGACTGGAACGGTGCTGTAAATTTTCAAGGGAAAGAGATCGCCTTTGCTTTTCACATTACAGGCATAAACAATTCATTACAAACCACGATGGATATCCCCAGCCAAGGACTTATGGAGGGTAAGGCCGCGACTACAGATTTTCAAAACGACTCTATCATAGTATCATTTCCTAATTTTGGGATTATTTATAAAGCGCTCCTTGCTAATGATACATTTACTGGCCAACTTATACAGAATAATTTCCCTATCAAACTGGACTTGACTCGTGGTAAATTGCTATTAGAGAGACCGCAAGAGCCTAAGCCACCATTTAATTATACATCACATCCTGTAAGTTTTATTTCTGATGGGAATAAAATAGTAGGAACACTAACTATCCCAGAAAATAGTAATAATCCACCGGTGGCTATACTAATAAGTGGTAGTGGTCCTCAAAATAGAGATGGTGACATGTTTGGTCATTCCTTATATTATGTTATAGCAGATCATTTAAGTCGCAATGGTATAGCCGTTTTACGCTATGATGAGCGTGGTGTGGGAGAATCTACCGGTGACTTTGCTGCGGCAGGTATTAAAGAGTTTTCTCAAGATGCCTTTGCAGCATTTTCTTATCTCAAAGACCGCCAAGATTTTAAAGAATCAAAAATCGGCTACATTGGACATAGTATAGGAGGTATAATTGCTCCGCAGCTAAGTGCGCGTTATAAGGATATAGATTTTACGGTGATGCTCGCGGGACCTGGCGTAGATGGAGATCAATTAATGCTCTCCCAAAAAGCAGCAATGGAGCGCCTTATGGGTATTCCAGAAGCACAAATAGCCCAAGGTCAAGAAATTATGAGCCTTGCCTATGGAATTATAAAAAACTCAAAAGAGGATAATAACAGTCTAAAAGAACGTGTGACTGCCGCACTCATAGAAAGATTAGGCCCGCTTACACCTACAGCTCAAGTAGAAGCAATAACAAATCAAATTACAACTCCAGAAATCATAAGTTTATTACAATCACGACCAGCTTCATACCTAAAAGATATAAATAATCCCTTGCTCGCGCTTAATGGTACCCTAGATTTTCAAGTACCTTACCAAGAAAATCTCGATGCGATAAGAAATCAATTACAAAATACTACCAATAAGCGTGTTGAAATAAGAGCACTTGATGGTTTAAACCATCTATTTCAAGAAAGTACAACGGGTGCTCTATCAGAATACTCAGAAATTGAACAAACGATAGCCCCTTCTGTTTTAGAGATCATAACACAATGGATTAAATCCAATACGCAGGATTAACTATTCCAAAATAGTATTAATTCGATCGCGATATGCTGCAAAGGTTATGAGATCGTTATGCCCACCGTTAGGGATAGTGGTAAATTCTTTTTTTTGAGAATTAATGGTCTCAAACAAACGTTTTCCATGATCATAGTTAACCACATTATCATCTGTCCCGTGGAAGATTTCGATAGGAGCCTCTACGCTATTTATAAAGGCGTGTGTTGGAAATTTATATTTCAATAATTTATCAATAGGTAAGATAGGGAATCGAGCGTATGCCTCATCTCGTATACTATAAAAAGGTGTTTCTAGAATTAAACGCTCCACCTTTTCTTGTGAAGCTACGTAGGTGGCAAACGTGGTACCTAAGCTACGACCATAAATTGAAATTGGAGTTGTGGGGTATTGCGCTTTCGCGAAAGCGTACCACAGCAAACTGTCTTCATAAAGCGCTTCTTCTGTGAGCTTACCGCTACTTTTACCATATTGCCTGTAGTCCATAATGATGACGGAATAATTAAGATCGATAAGATACTGGACAATCTCTCCCCATCTGGCAAGGCTACCCGCGTTACCGTGATAATAGAGCAATACTCCCTTCTCATTAGGCACTTTAAAATGTAGTCCATGAAGACGCGTATCATTATCCACATCTATCCATACCTCCTCGGCTGGATGTTCAAATTGAAAATTATAATCCTGAGCTAACTGCCGCGGATGAAATAGTAAATTATCTTGAAAGAAATAGAGCCCTCCACACAAGATTGCATACAGGTTTGCTAACACAAAGAGGATAATGAGCGGCTTTTTAAGTTTTTTCATTTTATTTTTTAGCTTTATGTATCACAGCTATCGAGCTATCATCTAGCGCTGTAGATGATGGTGAGGTGTTGTTTAAAATATGAGATAGCATATGGTGATAACTCTCAAAATTATTAAGGTTTTTATGCCCACCCCCTATTACTGTATGCAATGTTGTGAGTTTAGGTTTAATTTTTGAAAGCTTGACGCTAGTCTTGTAAGGGATTAACTTATCATCAGTACCATGTATAATATGTATAGGGCACTGTACGTAACGCATCCATTTATATGTTGGCAGAGGATATTTAATAAGCCAGCTTAAGGGCATAAATGGCATAAATCTTCCAGCAATTTTAGTAAGACTGTAGTATGGAGCGTCTAGTACGAGCATACGAGGATCATTTGTCGAGGCTAGTTTTGTGGCAAGACCAGAGCCCAAACTTCTTCCATAAACAATAATATGCTTTTCATCTACGTGTTTTTTGAGTTTATCATAAACTACTTGAGCATCTCTCTTGAGCGCCTTCTGTGTGCGTTTACCTATACTCTTGCCAAAGCCTCTGTAATCCATCATAATAACGTCATAGCCATTACGAGTAAAATCTACTGCATATTTACCCCATCCCTTTATGCTTCTAGAATTACCTTTGAGATAGAGCACCACTCCTTTAGGCTTTTTAATCTTAAAATGTAAACCATTTAATGTAGCACCGTCGCGAGTAGTGATGGTATACTCCTCTGTTTCCTGATTCTCGTAGTAAAATTTAAAATCTGCTGGGAGTTTTTCTGCTTTAAAGAAGAAGTAATCTTGCAAATAAAAAAGCAAAACACTTATAAGTATATAGATACCAAGCATCACTAATAATATGTATAGCCAACCCTCCATAAAATAAAGATATATAAATTTTAAAGGAAAGCTCTGCACATTATTCAGATGGAAAACGATGCAACCTTAGGTGTTAAGAGAGTTAATTACCCATACGTGAGGAAACGTAATCGCCGCTAGAAATGCAAAAAATAT
>CAWUIT010000310.1:0-3291 GCA_963922345.1 uncultured Dokdonia sp.
GGCTACCTCTGTATCACAGAAATGCAACTAGAAGGGAAGAAAAAAATGAGCGTAAAGGATCTTTTAAATGGCTATAAATTTGCCAAAAATGCTAAAATGCGCTAAGCCCCTGCCCTCATTGGGGTTAAGAGATTTAAGAAAAACACTACCTCTTTATCAACAATCGCCTTGACTTATCAACAAAAGCCGCGATTTCCCTTGCTGTGGCTTGCGTGCGTGGATAATTCGGATAAATTTGTTAAGGAGTTGAGCAGATCGTTTGACCAACAATTAATTAATTAACAATTTACATTATGAACAAATCAGAATTAATCGACGGAATGGCAGAGCACGCAGGAATCACTAAAGCTGCAGCAAAAAAGGCATTAGAATCTTTCTTAGGAGACGTAGAGTCTACGCTTAAAAAAGGAGGACGTGTTTCTCTAGTAGGTTTTGGATCTTGGTCTGTTTCTAAGCGTAATGCACGTGAAGGAAGAAACCCTCAAACTGGAAAAACTATCAAAATCGCTGCAAAGAACGTAGTAAAGTTCAAAGCTGGATCTGAGCTTGCATCTGCTGTAAACTAGTCGATCTTAGTGTTATAAACAAAACGGATAGCTCGCGCTATCCGTTTTTTTATTTTTGTGAATTTATACTCACGTGTACGTATGTCTTTATAAGTAAGCCCTCTCTAGTTTAAAGATAGCACGTCAAAAAGAAAATCACAGATAGTAAAAAAGTACTAAGGGCAACTTTCTTTAGCTCTGGGTCTAATAGTTGATGATCTTTTGTTTTGTAAACCTTACCGATATGAATAGCTAGTGGTATAAAAGCCAATAAAGATAAACCATCAATAGGATGGGTTGCGTGTAATACTAAATAGACCGTCCAGCTTATAAATGCCATACTTAACAAAACCGTATGATACTTTCTGGCACCATTAGGCCCTAAAATTACGGCAAGTGTGTTTTTGCCAACAGCTTTATCTGCCACCCGGTCTCTCATATTATTAAGATGTAGAACCATAGTTGATAATGCCCCAATGGTTATTGATGGTAATATTTGATTGAAGTTTATATACTGTGTAAAAAGAAAGAAAGATCCTAAAACTCCTATAAGACCAAAAAATAAAAAGACAAAGACATCTCCTAATCCTCTATAACCGTAAGCGCTTCTCCCTACCGTATACTTAATTGCCGAGACTATAGCAGCTATTCCTAGGAATAAGAATAAGAGAGACAAGAAAAATTGATCACTCCCAAATGAAACATAAATAAGTATTAGTACCACAATAAGCGTGAGAATGGATGTCCATAAAATGGCTAATTTTAAGTTTTGAGCAGTTAGCAATCCGCTTTGCATAGCTCTAGCTGGCCCTACTCTATCTGCATTATCAGTACCCTTTACTCCGTCACCATAATCATTTGCATAATTGGATAATATTTGAAAACCTAAAGTTGCACAAATAGCAAGTCCAAATATTGCCCAATTAAAGAGTCCTTCCTGTAATGCTAGCCCACCTCCTACAAGAATACCTGAGATAGAAAGGGGCAGTGTTCGTGGTCTTGCGGCATCTAGCCAGACTTTAAATGATGGCATATAAAAATTTCTGGCGTAAATGTACAGTTTTCTTTGAGCTTCTAGGGCTGTCTATTTTCAAAAGGATTTACTAGATTCGTAGGTATCTTAAAATCAAAATAATGAAGATCAAGAATTTTATTGCCCTAGCTGTACTATTTTGTTTTATAATCTCTTGTAAAGATCAAAATACAGAAATACCATCTGTAACCTCAACTACAGAAGAGACAGTTCCATTTTTTTGGGAAGCATCAAATATGTATTTTTTATTAACTGATCGTTTTTATAATGGTAATACTCAAAATGATGTAAACTTTGATCGCACAAAAGACCCAGCGGTTCTCCGTGGTTTTATGGGGGGCGATTTAAATGGTATAACTCAAAAAATTAAAGAAGGCTATTTTACAAACCTAGGTGTAAATGCAATTTGGTTTACTCCCGTTGTAGAACAGGTGCACGGCGCCGTAGATGAAGGAACGGGGTTAACGTATGGCTATCACGGCTACTGGACAAAAGATTGGACTGCCCTCGATCCTAATTTTGGCACAAAAGAAGATCTTCAAGAACTTATTGATACCGCACACGATAACAATATTAGAATTGTAATGGATGTGGTTCTTAACCATACAGGACCCGTTACAGAGCAAGACCCATTTTGGGGAGAAGATTGGGCTAGAGAAGATCCAAACTGCGCCTTCTCAACCTATGAGAATACAACAGCTTGTAGTCTCGTTGAAAATCTACCAGATATAAGAACAGAAAGTAGTAAAGAAGTCGATCTACCTCAAATCATAATAGACAAGTGGAAATCTGAAGGAAGGTATGATCAAGAAATGCAAGAACTAGATGTCTTTTTTACAAGCAATAATTTAAAGAGAACGCCTCGTAATTACATTATTAAATGGCTTACAGATTATATAAGAGAATACGGTGTGGATGCTTTTAGAGTAGATACCACAAAACACGTTGATGAGGCATCTTGGGTTGCTCTAAGGACGCAAGCAGACAAAGCGTTTGAAGATTTTAAAGCCAATAATAGTGATAAAGTACTTGATGATACTCCCTTTTTTATGTTTGGTGAGGTGTACAATTACTCAATTGATGGCGGTAGAGACTTCGATTTTGGAGATAAAAAGGTAGATTACTTTGCAAATGGATTTGATAACCTTATCAACTTTCAGTTTAAGTATGATGCACAAGGAAATTATGAGGATCTCTTTAAAAAATATGCATCGCTCAAAGATTCTATTTTCTACGATAAAAGCTTTGTAAACTATGCAACATCACACGATGATGGTCAACCCTTTGATAAAGATCGCTCGCGTAGTATAGAAGCTGGTACTAAGCTTCTTCTTACCACTGGTATTTCTCAAATTTATTATGGCGACGAGACTGCAAGAGATTTAACGATTGAGGGTACTGCGGGAGACGCTACATTACGAAGTTTTATGAACTGGGAAGATATAGACAAGATGCCCACTCAAGATGTTCTACAGCACTGGCAAAAGCTCGGGACCTTTAGAAGAGACCATCCTTCGGTAGGTGCAGGTACGCATAAACTATTAACAGCGTCACCTTATGTATTTACAAGAACATTTGACAAGGATGATTACCAAGATCAAGTTGTCATAGGTTTAGACCTACCTCTAGGGAAAAAAGATATTAGGGTAGGTAACGCTTTCGCGAAAGCGAAAACACTCAGAGATGCATATTCTAATCAGATCTTTAATGTTA
>CAWUIT010000311.1:0-3289 GCA_963922345.1 uncultured Dokdonia sp.
GAAACCTCTTCCCTATGATAATTGAAAAATATAGCCTCCATTCCAATGTTTAAAGCGCCTGTAATATCTGCTTCAAACGTATCTCCTATCATCACGCTCGTTTTGGCTGACGTATTTGCTTGAGCTAGGGCATGATAAAATATTCTTGCATCTGGCTTTTTTACCCCAACCGACTCGCTAGTAGTTATGGTTTCAAAGAATGGTTCCAGTCCAGAAAGTTTCATTTTTTTAAGTTGTACTTCTTGAAAACCATTAGTTATAATGTGCATTTTGTAAGTAGGTTGCAAATAACTCAAAAGCTCCAAAGTTCCATCAAATAAAAAATTATTCTCAGGTAAGTAAAGAATATAATCGTCAGATAGCTTGTCTATTATATCATCTGTAACTTTCAAGCCCATCTTATCAAATGTTTTTTTAAAACGACCATAGCGCAATTGAGCCTTTGTAATGCGTTCCTCACGATACCACTTCCATTGCTGGAAATTAATAGGACTATATATTTTCAAGAACTCGTCATAATCTACTTGTAAGTTGTTGATTTCAAAAATTTTGGCGAAAGCCAACCCACTATTACGATCAAAATCCCATAATGTATGATCCAGATCAAAAAATATGTCTGTTATTTTATCCATCTAAAAGGTGTCTAAAAAGTTTCTTACTGTAAATATCATCGAAGGAGTTATTAGAAAATGATATTCTAAACACCCCACCTACCTTTTTTATTTGTTCTTGAAGATCTTTAAGTCTAACAAAGTCAATAGTATGATTCTTATAGTTTATTATAGAATCAGATTGCATACACACAGGGTATATCATTAATGGCGTTTGGATTTCATAATCAAGATCATAGTATAAGAAAGATTGTGAAGTTCCTGCTCTAAACGCAATTTGATTTTCGTAACCCATCGTATAATCTTCTTGTATCTCTTGATCTAAGGCATCCCTATATACGTGAGGTAGATTAAGTTTATAATTTGAAATATGTATACTTGTCAAGGGTCTGTGCACAATCTCTTCTAAGCGCTTACGCTCTATACCTAAGGATACGCGATCACTTGACGCCTTAGGAGAAACTAAAAGTCCTACTCTACAGTAGTCTCCTACCATTTTAATCGTACTTTGAAAAGTGCGCTTAGAATGCTTAATATTCTTACTTTCTTTGCCGTAATCGCCCATCTGGAAAAAAACTTGAAAAGCTGTGCTCTCTAGTTTTTGAACATTGGTAAGCCATCCAAACATATCATATGGATCTCTTCTAGCACCAATCAAAACCTGCGTCCTTTGCAATACATCTCTTAACCTGAAACGGCCTAGGTCGTTTAAATATCCTCCCATCATTCTTAAAAAGCCAAGCTTTTTATATTTGAAAGCTTGCGGTACGTTGATAACCATATGTGCCTTAAAAGTTTTGTCTTTTAGAGATATATCAGGAAAATGGCTCTTCAGAACATCTACAAATCTATGTGTCCAGATGTCTACCACAGGGCGATCTAGAAAGTTGTGCACACCTCCTAAACTTTCCGAAGATGGAAAACGCCCTAAATCATCTTTTACGTGTGGCAAATACTCTTCGTACCTACTTAATAGATAGAAAGAGGCAGCAAAAATATCGTAAGGGAGTTGAGTTGTGGCATCCTTAATCTGAAAAAAACAAGGAACGCCGTCCCAATCTTGTACCGCTATGTCCATAGACAATACACCCTGATCAAAAAGCAAATCTGTACTTCGTATGTGAAGTTCGTTTCCAAGCTTCTTATAGGTATAGGACAGCTTAGGACCATCGTGAGCAATAAAGACCTCTAGTTTACTTGTAAACTGGATGGGCAACCCCAAAATGCGTGTACAAATGTGTTTAAATATATAGGTTACACGAGGTGTAATCTTATGTGTATAAACGAGTAACATGAAGTGTTGAGCAGTTATAAAATACCTTCATCGGCAAAGCTAAAATACTGCTTTTCGGTAACAATAATGTGGTCTAAAATGGTGATATCTAAACTCTGTGCAGCCATTTTTAATTTACTTGTAATTTGCTTGTCTGCTTGAGAAGGTTTCAAGGTACCAGAAGGATGATTATGCCCCAAAATCATTCCAACGGCACTCAGTTCTATTGCCATTTTCATAACCGTACGCACATCTACAAGAGTACCGGTTAGTCCACCCTTACTTATCTGCTCTTTGCGCAGCACTTTATTAGAATTATTTAAAAATAAAACCCAGAACTCCTCGTGACTTAACTCCCCTATTATGGGTTGTAAAATATGGTAAGCATCTTTTGAAGATGTAATACGCTTTCGCGAAAGCGTCTCTCCCCCACTTCTCCTTCTTCCTAACTCTAAAGCCGCAGCGATAGACACTGCCTTTGCCTCTCCTATCCCTTTAAATTGCATCAAATCTTTAATAGAAAGCTTCCCAAGCTCTGAAAGGTTATTTTCTGCCTTTGCTAAAATGCGTTTGCTCAAACCTACGGCACTTTCCTCACGCGAACCAGAACCTATGAGTATCGCTATCAACTCTGCATCAGATAGAACAGATCGACCCTTGAGGATAAGTTTCTCCCTTGGTTGATCATCTTCAGACCAATCTTTGATTGATATATATGTGGATGTTGCTGTTTTTACTTTATCTGACATAGTGATAAATATACCGTATTGTAAATAAATAACTTGTACGTACAATTTTGTACATTTAAAAATAAACTGATACCTATGAAAACGCTTTTTGATCCAGTATCCTATCAAGAGATTAAAACGAGAATACAAGCTTTAACACCAGAAAGTACACCAGCTTGGGGTAAGATGGATGTGGGCCAAATGCTTACTCATTGTCAATTTCCTCTCAAGGTCGCTTTAAGTGATAAACCCAGAAAGCGCACTTGGAATCCCTTACCCTTATTATTTAAAAAATCGCTATATAGTGATAAGCCTTGGCGAAAAAATCTCCCTACTGCTCCTATTGCAAAAATTACAGATGCAAGAGATCTTGATGAAGAGCGTGATCGCTTGTTATCTATGATAGATGCTTTTTACGAGAAACGCGATCAGAAGAAATGGGAACCTCATCCTATGTTTGGCAATTTTACACCTGAGCAGTGGGGCAAACTTGAGTATAAACATCTGGATCACCACTTAGTTCAATTTGGTGTTTAAAAAATCTTCATAGACTAAGCTTTAAATGCAACATTGTAAAATTATTCGTAAAGAAAATACATGAAGTCAATTTTAACCATCAGCGTAGTTTTATTTATTTCGCTTTTTACAAGAGCTCAAAACCCAATAGGCGCTTGGCA
>CAWUIT010000312.1:0-3255 GCA_963922345.1 uncultured Dokdonia sp.
TGTTCAAAACCTATTTGACAACTTCATATAATTAAGCATTCAAACAGGCGTTATCCTTATGTAAGAAAAGTAACTTTGACTTACGGAGATCGTGTGTTTGTAACGCTTTCGCGAAAGCGTAAAACAATAAATTGTCGTATCCGTCACGTTTTTTTAAATATAAAATGACCTATAGTATGCACATACTGAAATATATACTAGTTGCCTTATTTTTATCGAGTTTATTTGCTCACGGGCAACAATCTGCGATTTATACTAATGACCTAGTTCAATTTAATAAGGCCTTATCACTGTATAATAGTAAGCAATATCTTGCTTCTCAAACTCTTTTTGAGGAAGTGAAGTCCCAAAGTGAGGACAAAACCATTAAGGGAGACTGTGCCTATTATATAGCAAATGCTGCTGTACGCCTCAATCAACAAGGTGCAGATGATTTGATGCTAGCCTTTGTGACTGAGAATCCTACAAGTACAAAGCGCAATAGCGCATACTTAGATGTGGCGCAATATTATTTCGAAAATGGAAAATTTGCCTATGCAAGAAAATGGTATGATCGAGTAGATGAAGGGACGCTCACAGCAAGTGAGAAGGAGGCATTCTACTTTAATAATGGCTATGCTTATTTTAAAAGTAATCGGTTTGATGAGGCTAGAAAATATTTGAACCGCGTGCGAGATTCTCAAGAATATGGCGCTCAAGCAAAATACTATATAGGTTTTATGGCCTATGAAGGTGACGATTATGAGCAGGCAAATGAGCTTTTTGAAGAAGTAGAAGCAGAGACTGGAGGTGAGTATAACGAGGATCTTGCTTATTTTAAGGCAGACCTTAACTTTAAATTGGGCAAGTTTGACCAAGCGATTACAGAGGGACGCTCCCAATTGTCTAATGCAAATGCTCGAGAGCGATCTGAGCTTAATAAGATTATAGGTGAGAGTTATTTTAACAAGCAACAGTATGCTGAGGCACTTCCATACTTAAAAGAATACAAAGGAAAACGAGGGAAGTGGAATAATACCGATTATTATCAACTAGGATATACCTACTACAAGCAAGGCGATTATCAAAATGCGATTAATGAATTTAATAAGATTATTGATGGTAATAATAGCGTAGCTCAAAATGGATATTATCACCTCGCAGAGTCCTATCTCAAATTAGATAAAAAGCAAGAAGCTCTCAACGCGTTTAAAAATGCGAGTGAAATGAATTTTAACAAGAAAATTCAAGAAGATAGTGGTCTTAATTATGCGAAGTTAAGTTACGAGATAGGGAATGCTTATAAACCTACTCCTACTGTAATTGCAGACTATCTTGAAGAATATCCAGACACTCCAGCGCGTGCAGAACTTGAAACACTTTTGATAGACTCCTATATTACTTCAAAAAATTACAAGGAGGCAATGCGATTACTGGAAAACACCTCACGCAATAATAGTAAGGCTGCCTATCAAAAAGTAGCTTTTTTTTATGGATTAGACCTATATAATCAAGGTAAGTACGGGGAGGCTAGCAGAGCATTTTCAAATTCATTAAAAGAACCTCGAGATCCTATTTATGTAACGAGAGCAACCTATTGGAAAGCAGAGAGTGATTACATAGCAAATGATTTTCAAGAAGCGATTATTGGTTACAAACAGTTTATGGGGTATGGTAATGCCCGTCAAGTTCCAGAATTTACAGATGTAAACTATAACCTTGCTTATGCCTATTTTTCAGATAAACAGTATGAACAGGCAGCAACCTACTTCAATAATTATGCAAATACAAACCCAGATGATCAAGTACGTTTAAATGATGCATATCTACGTCTAGGCGATAGTCGCTTTATAAGCAGCAAGTATTGGCCAGCTCTAGAAGCTTATAATAAAGCGATTGCCCTAGATATTTCAGATCAGGATTATGCCACTTTCCAAAAATCGATGAGCTATGGATTTATCAAAAAAGATACCGACAAGATAGCGGGCTTAAAGACATTTGCCAGTAAATTTCCTAAGTCTACGTATCGTGATGATGCGCTGTACGAATTAGGAAATGTATATGTCTCACAAAACAAAACAGATCTGGCCATCTCGGCGTATGATGCACTAGTGCGAGACGTACCAGGCAGTTCTTACGTGTCTAAGGCATTGCTTAAAAAGGCACTTATATTAGATAATAATAATCAGTCAGACCCAGCACTTACGATATTACGTAAAGTAGCAAGTGATTATCCTGGTACACCAGAAGCATTGCAAGCAGTGACCACAGCAAAGCTTATTTATATAGACTTGGGTCGTGTAGATGAGTATGGGCAATGGGTGAGTACACTCGATTTTATAGACGTTCAAGATGCAGAGTTAGATGATGCAGCCTATGCTTCTGCCGAAAAGCAATTTATAGAAAATAATATGACTCAGGCAGAGCGCCTTTTTGATACCTATTTAAGTGATTATCCTAATGGGCAGCACGCACTACAAGCGCATTTTTATAGCGCACAGATCGCTTTCGCGAAAGCGGAATACAACAAAACAATACCTCATTATCAATTTGTAATTGACAAAGAGCGTAACGAATTTACAGAGCAAGCACTTGCGAGGTTGAGCCAAGTATACCTCACCGAAAATGAGTATCAGAGCGCTATACCAGTATTAAGGCGATTAGAAACAGAAGCAGATTTTCCTCAAAATGTCATATTTGCTCAGTCTAACTTGATGAAATCGTATTATGAAGTAGGTGACTACAACAATTCTATAGGCTATGCCGAAAAGGTATTAGATAACCTAAAAATCGATAACACCGTAAAGAGTGATGCACAGATTATCATTGCACGGTCGTCCATTAAAACTGGAAATCAAAGTAGGGCTAAGCTAGCTTATGCTCAGGTAGAGAAAATTGCTACCGGAGCCCTAGCCGCAGAGGCATTGTATTATAATGCATTCTTTAAAAATCTAGAAAAGCAATATGCAGCCTCAAACACAGTTGTTCAAAAACTTGCCAAAGACTATAGTGGTTACAAAGAATACGGAGCAAAGGGATTGGTGCTAATGGCGAGAAATTTTTACGCCCTTGGTGATGCCTATCAAGCCACGTATATTTTGGAAAGTGTTATAAATAATTTTACAGACTTTCCAGAAACCGTAAAAAGTGCTAAAGATCAACTTGCAATCATAAAAGAAGCCGAAGCAAAAACGAACGTTTCGGTAGAAAAAGGATAATCTATACAGTAGGTAGTAAATCTCATTTAAAAATTTTCCAATTAGTAAGCGAGCTCTA
>CAWUIT010000313.1:0-3222 GCA_963922345.1 uncultured Dokdonia sp.
AACTAGAGGATGGTAGATACCTAGATCCTATGACTATGGATAAAAATTTTATGAATGATGGCGCTAGTGTTTGGGTGAAATTTTTACCACAACGCCGTATGCAACGCTGTGATAAAGCCAGCCCTGTTGAGATAAGTGATATTAGAATTAAGTAATACTATTTATTAAATGAAGAAAGCCCCATTGCTATGGCAATGGGGCTTTACTTTTTCTATAGCGGCTAGTTTATTTAACTAGTAGCTTTTGAGTTCTCATAGAAGTTCCATCCATAGTCCCTACCTGAACGATATATACGCCAGCGGCTACATAATTCATATCTAGGTTATAGGTATAACGATCACCTTCTTTAGTCATATTGTAATATACTATTTCTTGTCCAAGCATATTATAAACACGTAAAGCGGCTAAATCTTCATAACTCGTTATAAAGTTGATGTCAAAATTATTTTTTGAAGATTCTACAATAGAGAAATCTGCCTCAGCAAATGCCTCGTCTTGTAAACCTAAAAGCATTCCTGTGATGTTTGCAGTATAGTCATTGGTTCTACCAAAAGCTAAGTCTCCACAAGGATCTAAAACATCTCCTGCAGTACTTTCATCTTCTCCACGTAAGCGCATTCTATGCATGCCAGTAGAAAGTGTTGGAATTGTATTAAAATCTATAGTGAATGCAAAGTCTGAATTTGCTGTTGCAACTTGCTCACTTGACACTAACTCGTCTGCCTCAAAAGTATTATTGTCATTAAAATCTATCCAAAGAGCATAAATAGAATCATCAAACCCCATCTGTAACGTACCTTCGAAAGGATTATCTTCAAGTACAAAATTAAAAATAATGTCAGAGTTGTCGCTATACCCAGTTGAGGTTCCATCACACTCTACAGAGATGTCTTGATCTGCAAGTTGGAAAACGGTAACACCGTCATTAAAACCATCACAGTTAGATTCTGGCTGACAAATAAAATTACTAACGTTTGATGTGAAATCATCATTGCTCTCGTCTGCATCACTTACCATTTCAGTACCAGCTACAATTACATAATCTCCCAATTCTGAGAGATCAACCGTGGCTGTAAAAGAGTAGGTACCAGTTGCTCCACTTGCAATAGATCCAGAAAATGTTTCCTGTACAGCTGCTCCGCCGTTTAATGTATAGAAAACAGGAATAGTAGTTTGTGTTTCACCTCCAAAGTTTTCAATTGTTATGGTAACAACTTCTGTATCTGTTAAACCAGATCCTGAAACAGGATTCGTAATCGCTACAACTCCGGTATCAACTGGATCTAAGTGCGTAACAGATTTAGTCGTAGAGTCGTTAGAATTATCCTCATCTGCAGCAAATACAGTAGATGCTGTGATTGAATAGGTCTGACCTACTGTTGATAGATCTGCTTGCGTAGTAAAAGTATAAGACGCAGAAGTAGCAGACGCTAAAGTTCCTGTAAAGGCTTCTGTAACTACAGCACCTCCATCAATTTGATACGTAACGTCAAAACCAGTAGCATCATTTTCACCAAAGTTAAATATAGTTACAGTTATATCTTCTGTAGCTGTCAAAGTTCCTGTTTCAGGAGCGTCAATGCTTGTTACTCCTAAATCATTTGGGAAGTTAGGAGCTATTTGGAATACTCCAAGTACATTTGCTCTTCCAGATGTCCCAACATATTCATTTAAGAACCAAAATTCTTTATCATTACTTGGATCAACATCGAGTTTTCCATAATCGCCGTAACGAGTGCTAGGAATATTACCAGAACCCTTTGCAATTAAAGTTTCTTCAACACTCATTGTTCCTGGAGCATCTGATGCAAAACGACCTGTATAATAAGAACTTAAAACTAGATCAACACTTCCATCTGTAGGAGTAGTAGGACCTGCCATAGCTGTATAACCAAGACCAATATTCCCTTGGGCATCCATTGCCATACTTCCGTGCCAAGCGTGCTTTCCATCTGGAGCAGTATACGTTCCCTCTTGGAATAGTGACCAAGCGCCATCGTCACTATCTTGACGTAATTCTATCCAGCGTATACCTGCGAGTTCACCGGCACCGCCATCTGTATCTACTGCAAAGTTGAATACCGCCGAATTATGACCTCCAAACTTTCTAAACTGCGCTTGATTCATAATAGTAGCTTGTAAAGCATCTACAGAAGTGCCTCCATTAGGCTGTTGAAGGTTAACAAAACTTCCGTTATCAAATACAGAAATGAATGGAGCTGTTGTTATTTCTAATGGAGCAGTTACTGTGGAATTTGCTGGATTTGCCCAGTCCATATTTGCGATCCACAACTTTACGTGATCAGTATTAACACCTCCCCAAGCATCATCTTGTAAGTAAACAATAGGACAACCTCCAGTAGCAGGATGATTATCATTAGTAATGTTTAATGCTTGCGGACTATGAAAACCACTTGTTACGATTCCTGGTAATGCAAAACCAGCCATTTGTGCGTTAGGATCTGGGTTTCCAGAACCATCAAATAGTCTTTCTAAAACCCACAATTTGGTATTACCTCCTGTATTTTCTGTGATATAATATCCGTCTCTCCAAACAGATAACTTATTATAGTCAGAGATATTTGGAAAATCATAAACTGTCCAAGTATCATTAACTGGATCTGGACCGTTTGAAATAGCTACTTGAACTCCATTTCCAAGAAATGAGACTACCCATCTATCAGCAAGATTATCATAAGAAACGGTTAAGTCACAACATCCAGCAGCAGGAAAAATGTTTCCAGTGCCTAGTTGTCCTGTTAACGGAGTGCCGTCTTTTTCAAAAATTCTAAAACCAGTATTAAAAACTGCAAAATAATGATCTGGCCCCACAGCTCCTGCCGGATCAGTTGGTTGAGAATTAGATAAAGCTGTTTCAAACACTAAGCTAGGTGTTCTACCTTGAATTGTATTTGTACTTCTATGCTGACTCTGTGCTAAAATATCGTCTCCTGTAGAACCTTTTCCAGGAACTATTTCATATTTAGATGCACGACCGTCTTCTACAGGTCCAGGCTTTTCTACCGCAGGTATAAGCTCTGATCTTGAAGCAATTGAGGGCATTTGGGTCACTGTTGCCGCTTGTCCAGTCCAAAATGGACTTGCAGGTTCGACCTGCTGTGCAGAAACCCCAAAGCTCAATGCAAAGAGTACAGCACATAAGAAAAAGGTAATTTTTTTCATCGTAGTTTTTTTAGTTTACTGTTAAAAAGTTGCTAAAAA
>CAWUIT010000314.1:0-3220 GCA_963922345.1 uncultured Dokdonia sp.
AGAGTTTGTAAAAAACCTAGACTCCGATTATGATATGCTATGTTTACTTCAGGCGACTTCGCCATTTATAAAAGCATTAGATATCAATACTTGTTTAGAGCGTGTATCCAATAGCGAGGGCTACGATGCAGCTCTTACGGTGGTCAACACCCACCGCTTTACTTGGAATACGGATGGTACCCCACAAAACTATGATATCTACAATCGCCCCAGAAGACAAGACTTTGAAGGGTTACTTATTGAAAATGGGGCTTGTTATGTGACAAGCCGAGACGCTTTTCGCGAAAGCGGAAATAGAATAAGTGGAAATATCGCTACGGTAGAAATGCCAGAGGATAGTCTTACCGAGATTGATACGCTAACAGACTGGAAAATAGTCGAAGGGCTCCTCGCAAGAAGATTAAAAGGAGGGAAAAAAACCAGTGAGATCACTCATTTAGTACTTGATGTAGACGGCGTTTTTACAGATGGTTGCGTGTACTACGGCAGTGATGGAGAGTTGATGAAAAAGTTTGATATGCGCGATGGGATGGGTCTAGAGATCTTAAGACAGTATAATGTCAAAGTGATTATTATGACCTCAGAAGACTCTCAAATAGTCGCCAGTCGTATGAAAAAGCTCAAAATAGATGATGTGTTTCTAGGAGTAAAAGATAAGTACAGCCTCCTCTCTAGAATAGCCTTGGAGCGTGGTATATCATTTTCAGAAATTGCTTACATAGGTGATGATGTTAATGACCTTGCAAATATTTGTGCGGCGGGATGGTCTTTAACACCTGCAAATGCCACCAGACCCGTAAAAAATAATGCAGATATCATTTTACAAAATAATAGTGGAGCTGGTGCCATACGCGAGGCTTGTGAATTTATAATAAAGTATAATAGTAGATATGAGTAATTACAAAACCCCATATACCATAGCAGAAATAGGTGGAAATCATAAAGGCGATATGGAAATTGCCAAAGAAATGATTAAGGTAGCCGCTATTTTTTGTAATGTAGACGCCGTAAAGTTTCAAAAGCGTCACAATATAGAATTACTTACAAAAGAACAGTACGAGGCACCACACCCCAACCCGGTAAATTCTTACGGAGATACGTATGGTGCGCATCGTGAGTTTTTAGAATTTGATGTTGATCAACACGCAGAATTGAAGGCATTTTGTGAGGAGATGGGTGTTACTTATGCAACTTCCGTATGGGATACTACAAGCGCAAAAGAAATCGCAGGATTGGAGCCAGAGTTTATAAAAATCCCTAGCGCCTGTAATAATCATTATGACATGTTAGGATGGCTGTGCGAGAACTACAAAGGCGAGATTCACTGCTCTACGGGAATGACCACGCGTGATGAGATAGAAGAGCTCGTTCAATTCTTTGAAAAACACAGCAGAGGTAAAGACCTAGTCCTTTACAATTGTACATCAGGATATCCGGTACCATTTCCAGACGTTTGTCTACTGGACATCAAAACATTAATTGAAAAGTATGGCGATCGTGTAAAACATATTGGTTTTTCTGGTCACCACTTGGGCATTGCAGTAGACGTAGCGGCTTACACCTTAGGGGCAAATATTGTTGAGAGACATTATACACTAGATCGCACTTGGAAAGGAACAGATCATAGTGCCTCACTAGAGCCAGCAGGTATGCGTAAGCTGGCTCGAGATCTCAAAGCGGTGCATCAGGCACTTACATATAAGCAGTCAGATATTTTACCTATAGAGCAGGTACAACGAGATAAGTTGAAGTATAGAAAGGTTTAGGTCTGTCGGATGTTTCGGTACAATTATTCAAAACAGTGTAACCGTTTTGAAGAACCACTCAACTATCTTAGATTGTAAATTCTATTAAAGTTATATGTATATAGATGAATCAAAGGTGGTTAAGTAATCCGCCTTTCTGCAGATTGTATCGAAACCTCCGAAATGAAACAAAACAATAAATAAAATAGGGCTTTATACGTGTTAGAAAAGAATAACAAAAAGCAAAAAGTATTTATTCTCTTTCCAGATGGTGTTGGTCTGCGCAATTTTGCCTTCACTAAGTTTAAAGAGATTGGAGAGGCACAAGGATTTGATATCACGTATTGGAATAATACTATTTTCTCTCTAGAAAAGGAGTTGGGATACAAGGAGGTTGTAATTAAGAATACGAGAATTAATCCTAAGACTCCTACGCTGAGCCACGCTAGAAAACGTGTGGAACTTGCGCTTTCGCGAAAGCGCTTTAATGACCCTATCTATCGTACCTATCGTTTTCCATTACCTACAAACACACTTAAGAACATTGCTAAAAGTGCTTTTGTAAAATATCACGAGACCTTTTCGGCTAGCCAAAAAGGATGGCAACGTTTAATGGATAAAATGAAAGCCGCCGAACGCTCTACGGAGCGGTATCAAGAGCTCAAAAAACAGTTGGAAAAACATAGGCCTGATTTAGTTTTTTGTACCACACAGCGAGCCACCCAGGCGATTGCACCTATCCTCGCTGCTCAAGATCTCGGTATCAAAACGGCGTGCTGGATTTACAGCTGGGATAACTTGCCCAAAGGAATGACTACAGTAGAAACAGATTACTATTTTGTCTGGTCTGACTTAATGAAAGAGCAATTACTACAGTATTACCCTAAAGTAAAAGAGGAACAAATTTTTGTTTCTGGAACACCTCAATTTGAACCTCATTACGATGCTGATTTATTGCTTTCGCGAAAGCAATTTTGTGAGCAACATAACTTAGACGAGACTACCAGGTACATCTGCTTTTCTGGCGATGATCAAACAACCTCACCCCTTGATCAATATTACCTAGAAGATACGGCGGTTGCCGTGCGTAAATTGCGTAAAGAAGGAAAAAATGTGGCCATTATCTATCGAAAAGTTCCCATTGATTTTTCTGGGAGATATGATGCAGTTCTTGATCAATATAAGGATGTAATCACTCCCATTGATCCCTTATGGAAGCCTTTTGGGAATCAATGGAATGAGGTGATGCCTACTAAAGAAGATTTTGCATTGCTTGTAAATACTTGCTATCACTCTGAACTTGTGGTAAACATTTGTTCCAGTATGGTTTTTGATTTTGTAGCGCATAGTAAGCCTACTATTTATCCTGACTATGAGCAGCCGCAACTTAAAAAAGGGATACGTGATATAGGTCAAAATTATAAATATGTGCACTTTAGGTCAATGCCAGATTATGACAAGAGCGTTGTGTGGGC
>CAWUIT010000315.1:0-3219 GCA_963922345.1 uncultured Dokdonia sp.
GCCTGCCATTATCTCAAGATGTTCTGATAAAGACGAAATGATAAACTGTTCTTTATTTCTAAAACGATGCTTAATATTCTGAGCTAGCAGATGTTCTTTATCTTGAAAAAAAGTTTCTATCGTTGACCTGCGTACACTCACAGGGGTGTGAAATCTACGTACATATTTTTTTGCCCCAGCGAGTTTGGCACTTTGCTGCTGGAAGGTTTTAAAGCTAGTACCCTGTTTTGGTTTCTTACCAAAAAAGGCACTTGTTCTTTTAAATAATGTTCGCAAAATTCTGTCTTCATTAAAACGTTCCCATTTCCCTCGTATAATAGGTTTACCGTCTTTAAAGAAATCACTGGGTGTAGTCTCGCGCATTAAAAATGTATCATCATTAAAAATGATAAAATGTTCTGCAAGGCTAGGAATTCTAAATAACATAGTACCTATAGAACACGAATTAAAGCAAGGCAAAACATCATTAAAATCTCTAAAAATCGTAGTGTGATCTATAAGCTGGAGCTTAATCTCCTTTTCTGCGGCAAGTGTTACTAGGTTTTCAAATGCATCAGGTTGTTGTTGATCTGTGACAAGAAAGATATTTCTAGTAAAAGGTGCAAATTTTACAATAGACTGTATTGCAATATCGATCTCTCCTATGGAGTTAAAGCGTACACTTTGTTTCTTGCTTGAAAAATCAATCTTTTCCTCGCGGTAGGAGTTCATCTTTTCCTGCCAGATGCGGTCATTGCCATTTACCCAGGTAATGACCGCATCTATTGGAAATTCATTATTTGATGTATTTACAGCCATTAAACTGCGACATCATACTCTCTCAACGCATCATTTAGAGAGGTTTTTTTGTTGGTACTTTCTTTGCGTTTTCCTATAATGAGCGCGCAAGGAACTTGATACTCACCTGCGGCAAATTTCTTAGTATAGCTACCTGGTATTACCACAGATCGTGCAGGTACAACACCTTTAGTCTCGACCGGCTCATCACCAGTTACATCGATAATTTTAGTACTCATAGTGAGAACAACATTTGCCCCTAAAACAGCTTCCTTCTCTACACGCACACCCTCAACTACAATACATCGTGAGCCTATAAATGCACCATCCTCAATGATCACTGGCGCTGCTTGTAAAGGTTCTAATACACCACCTATACCTACACCACCACTTAGGTGTACATTTTTCCCTATTTGAGCACAGCTACCTACCGTGGCCCAAGTATCCACCATAGTACCCTCATCTACATAAGCCCCAATATTTACATAACTTGGCATTAAAATAACTCCTTTTGAAATGTAAGCTCCGTGACGTGCAACAGCATTTGGTACAACGCGAATCCCACGATTTTCATAATCGCGCTTAAGTGGGATTTTATCGTGATATTCAAAAATACCCGCCTCAAGTGTTTCCATTTTTTGAATGGGGAAGTAAAGCACTACCGCTTTTTTAATCCACTCATTTACTTGCCAGCCATCTTCTGTAGGCTCTGCAACACGTAAGGTACCTCGATCGAGCATATCTACTACCTCTCGTATAGCCTCTATTGTAATGCGGTTTGTAAGTTGAGAACGATCTTCCCAAGCTTCTTCTATTAGGTTTTGAAGTTGTGTCATAGTTTAATATATAGTAGCTCGCTAGGAGCAAATACGTGATAAATTTCTATTTCAAAGATACCTTTTCCGAGACATTTTAAGCAAATGACTTGCTTTTAATAGTGCATTATTGAGGTAAGATGAATGGATGTATTAAAATTTTATGAGTTGTGACTTTTGGAGGTAGTCGGTCCTTTTTCCTTATTTTTGCAGCAAATTTAAGAGATGGGGCGCATCATTGCGATAGATTTTGGAACAAAACGTACGGGCATTGCTATTACAGATGAGTTGAAAATGATTGCCTCTGGTCTTACTACCGTGGCTACCAAGGACATTTTTACCTTTTTAAAGAAATACCTTTCAGAAGAGAATGTGGAAGCCATGGTTATCGGTGAGCCTAAACGTATGAATAACGAGGCAAGCGATGTAGAAGTGGACATTACACGCTTTCGCGAAAGCGTAGTAAAAAAATTTCCCACCCTTGAAATCATTAGACAAGATGAACGTTTTACTTCGAAAATGGCATTTCAAACGATGATTGATGGAGGCCTTGGAAAAAAGAAGAGAAAGAATAAGGCACTTGTTGACCAGATAAGTGCAACCATTATCCTACAGGATTACCTGTATAATAAATAGATATGATATTACCTATTGTGGCGTACGGCGACCCCGTACTTAAAAAGAAAGCAAAAGAAATTGATGAGAGCTACCCTAATTTTAGTGAGCTTTTAGAAAATATGTATGAGACCATGTATGGTGCTCACGGTGTAGGTCTAGCAGCACCGCAAGTAGGACTGCCTATAAGAGTTTTTCTTGTAGATACTACACCTTTTGCAGATGATGATAGCTTCACACCAGAAGAACAAGAAGCGCTAGCAGACTTCAAAAAAACATTTGTTAATGCCCAAATTGTCGAAGAAGAAGGGGAGGAGTGGGCATTTTCTGAAGGTTGTTTAAGCATTCCTGGTATTAATGAAGATGTTTTTAGAAAACCTACGGTCACCATTACTTATCAAGATGAAAATTTTGAGAGTCATACAGAAACTTATGATGGTCTCATAGCACGTGTGATCCAGCACGAGTATGATCATATAGAAGGCGTATTGTTTACAGACAAACTGTCGAGCCTTAAAAAACGTTTAATTAAAGGAAAGCTGACTAATATTTCTAAAGGTAAATGTAGCGCAGAGTATCGTATGCGTTTTCCAGCAGCATCAAAAAAACGTTAATAAGCACAGAACACGAATTACAAATTTGTTAATGAATATGGCAAAGTGCATCTTTGCCACCCAATTTTAAAATATATGAGTTTAGATAAAGTTATTGCCATTTCAGGTAAACCTGGAATTTATGAACTGAAGAAACAAACGAGAAGCGGTTTTGTAGCAGAGTCCCTTGTAGATGGAAAGCGTATTACCGTTGGGATACGTCACAATGTGAGCGTACTTGCTGAGATTGCTATATATACCCTTAGCGCAGAAAAGCCATTACGCGAAGTTTTACAAGCCATAAAAGAAAAAGAAAATGGCGAGCCTACGATAAGTCACAAAGTTTCAAAGGATGAGCTAGAAGAGTTTTTCTTTAATGTAGTGCCAGATTATGATGAAGATCGTGTCTATGCTAGCGA
>CAWUIT010000316.1:0-3213 GCA_963922345.1 uncultured Dokdonia sp.
AGATTATGAATCTACACGAATATCAAGGAAAAGAGATATTAAATAGTTTTGGCGTACGTATACAACGTGGTTATGTAGCACAGACTCCAGATGAAGCTGTTGCAGCTGCAAAAAGACTCACAGAAGAAACCGGTACCGGATGGCACGTAATTAAAGCTCAGGTACACGCGGGTGGTCGCGGTAAAGGTGGAGGTGTAAAACTTGCTAAAAGTCTTGATGAAGTAAAAACAATTGCAGACCAGATTATTGGTATGGATCTCGTAACACCTCAAACCAGTGCAGAGGGTAAAAGAGTTCACCAAGTACTTGTAGCAGAAGATGTGTACTACCCAGGCGATAGTGAACCAGAAGAGTACTATATGTCTGTACTTCTTAATCGTGGTACAGGTCGTAATATGATTATGTATTCTACAGAAGGTGGAATGGATATTGAAACAGTAGCAGAGGAAACTCCGCACCTCATCTTTCACGAAGAGATAGATCCTGCAACGGGATTATTACCTTTTCAAGCACGTAAGATTGCTTTTAACTTAGGGTTGAGCGGTGCTGCGTTTAAGGATATGACCAAGTTTGTAGCAGCTTTATACAAAGCATATACAGATAGTGATAGTTCACTTTTTGAGATCAACCCTGTTCTGAAAACAAGTGATGATAAAATTATGGCTGTAGATGCTAAGGTATCTCTTGATGACAATGCACTTTTCCGTCGTAAGGATTACGCAGCTATGCGTGATAAGCGTGAAGAAAACCCAGTAGAAGTTGAGGCTGGCGAAAAAGGATTAAACTACGTAGACCTAGACGGTAATGTAGGGTGTATGGTTAATGGTGCTGGTCTTGCGATGGCAACTATGGATCTCATTAAGCAATCTGGTGGTGAACCAGCAAACTTTCTTGATGTAGGTGGTACCGCAGATGCAGAACGTGTAGAAGCTGCTTTCCAACTCATATTAAGAGATCCTGCTGTTAAGGCAATTTTAGTAAATATTTTTGGAGGTATTGTGCGTTGTGACCGTGTGGCTCAAGGTATTATAGATGCCTATAAAAACATGGGAACCATTGACGTGCCCATCATTGTACGTTTACAAGGGACTAATGCAGATATCGCAAAAGAACTTATAGATAACAGTGGTCTAGATGTACAGTCTGCCATTGAGTTTAAGGAGGCCGCAGATAAAGTACAAGCTGTTCTAGCTTAATACTAGCGAGACTCTTTTTTTAATAAAATTTTAAATCCCATTTTCTATTTGAAAATGGGATTTTTTAATTTCCTGTGATTGTGAAACCTAGACTCCTCCCCTATCTTTGTATTGTATGAAAAAACTTTTGTTCGTAATTGCAATACTGACCTGCTTCTCAAGTTTTGCACAAAAAAAATTCCCTACACTATCTGATCAAGCCACGATTAGTCTCATAACGATAGGTCCTGGACCAGAATTATATGACGCCTTTGGTCATACCTCTATACGTGTAAAGGATCCTGTGAATAATCTAGATACCGTGTTTAACTATGGTGTTTTTGATTTTGACACCCCAAACTTCTACCTCAAGTTTGCTCGTGGGAAGCTTTTGTATAAACTTGATGTAGCCAGTTATGAAAATTTTGAATACAATTATAAGTCCCAACAACGCTGGATCAAGAGTCAAAAGCTTGAGATGACCCCCGCGCAATTGCAAGAGACCTACAACTTTTTACGTACTAACCTCCAAGAGGAGAATCGTTATTACAAATACGATTTCTTTTATGATAATTGTGCTACAAGACCTTATTACGCAATTGCAAGAAGTCTCGATGGTAATCTTGAAATGGATTATAGTGAGCAAGGTTCTGGTCTTACTCACAGAGAGCTTATACGCCAGTATATACCTTGGAATAGTTGGGGTGGTCTCGGTATTGATGTTGCTTTAGGCTCCGTTATAGACAGAGAAGCGACTCCAGAGGAGTATCTTTTTTTACCTAACGAACTTATGTCCGCTTTCGCGAAAGCAAAAATAAAAACATCAACGGGTGACAAGGCCTTTGTAAAAAACACTGAAAACGTATTTCAACCAAACGTTACCTACTCGTATGGTTCTTCATTCATATTGAGTCCATTGTTTATACTGGGTCTTTTAGGATTGCTTTTACTCTATAAAACCTATAGAGACTACACGTCGAATGTACACTTAGGATGGCTAGATAGTGCTATACTTATGATAACAGGCATATTAGGCTTGCTTGTAGGTTTTTTATGGTTTGGAACAGACCATATTGCTACCGGTTGGAATTACAATTTACTGTGGGCTTTCCCGTTTCATATTCTTGCATCATTTGTGGTTTTAAAAAATAATCCGCCTAGGTGGATATATCCCTATATGAAACTTGCGACCATTATGATGTTTCTCCTGTTTTTTCACTGGATCGTAGGGGTACAAAGTTATGCCCCAGCACTGCTCCCTCTATTAATAGCCATCACACTGCGATACCTTTTTATCTTAAGAAAACTGAAAGAGAAACGTACGATATCTGAACAAGCGGTGCGGTAACTATTGCCCTCTATAATTAACAATGGTACTTATCGTTTTTAAAACGATGCTTAGATCCATAAATAAATTACGATGCTTGATGTAATACAAATCGTATTGCAATTTTTCAAGGGCACCTTCTTCTGAGCTTGTATAACTCCCCATTACTTGTGCCCACCCTGTGAGACCAGGTTTTACAATATGTCGTGTCTCGTAAAAAGGTATTTCTTCAGATAATTCCTTGACAAATTTTGGTCGCTCTGGTCTAGGACCTATAACACTCATCTCGCCAATAAAAACATTGAAAAATTGGGGGATTTCATCTATTCTACTTTTACGCAAGAATTTGCCAAATTTAGTGATCCTTTTATCATTTTTTTGAGCCCAGACTGCTCCTCCCTTTTCGGCATCTTTGATCATCGTTCTCAATTTTAAAATTTTGAACGTCTTGCCATTCTTACCTACACGTGTTTGCGTGTAAAATAAGGCACCTCTATTTCCGAGCAGGTTACCAAGAAGCACTAAGGGTGTAATGAGTAAAAAAAATGCAATACCTACTATCGACATAATTATATCAAATAGTCTATGGACTAGTCTGTAAAATTTATTCTGATTACTTCTACTAAACGGAAAATATCTATAAAAATCCTTATCAACATATTGAACAGGCACACGCTGCGTAATATCTTCATAAACTTGCATATACTCCTT
>CAWUIT010000317.1:0-3209 GCA_963922345.1 uncultured Dokdonia sp.
TGCTTCATGGATTTGTACTAAGGTACTATTATCTTGCTTTCTCTAGGGCTATTACAAAATTAATAAGTTCAACATCTGCATCTTTTCCGTAAGCACTTGTCAGGCAACCATTCACATTGTCTTTGGTCTTTATTAAAAATAAAATAGAGCTATCTCCTGGGTCACTCATTCCCTCGTGTCTACAATATTCTACTAGTGTTAAGTCTTTCTGTTGATACCAGCGATTATTTGTTCTACATAAAAGATGATTTTCTTTATACATAAAGTCGGATGTGTAGCCAGCCTTTCGAGCTACCTCGATATCTTGAAGAAGTGTATTTTCAGATGATAGTATCATAATTTTATGTTTTAAAATAATTTGTATTAAGGAAAAACTTGAATCAAATACATATAAAGTGGCATCCCGAACGTAATATTAAACGGGAATGTAATTGCAAGCGCCATAGGGAGATAAAGACCTTCATTTGCCTTTGGAGCGGCAAGCTTCATTGCTGCGGGCACAGCGATGTACGAAGCGCTCGCTGCAAGAATTGCAAATAAGAAGCGATTGCCAATTTCATCTGTCACCAATGCACTTAAAAAACACACAATTACACCATTTATAATTGGAACTAAGACTGCAAAAATGTAAGGAAAAGCACCATAGTCTTTTAGACTTCCAATTTTTTTACCGCTTGCGATACCCATATCAAGTAAAAAAACAGCTAGGAATCCTTTAAAAATATCTGTTGTAAAAGGGGATATGCCTTCTGCTTGTGCATCACTCGCGAGAAAACCGATAACCAGACTACCTAAAATGAGCATTACGCTTCCATTTGTTACAGAATGTCTGACAATTGAACCCATTTTTAAATCGGCAGATTTTGATAGTGAGAAGAGAGACATAAGTAAAACCCCAATGATAATTGAGGGTGCTTCCATAATAGCCATTACAGCTACCATAAATCCGTTATAGGGAATGCCCTCCATATCTAAAAAAGATACAGCGGTTACAAAAGTTACAGCGCTTACAGACCCATAAGCAGCTGCAATCGCTGCCGCGTTTTGAACACCCAGACGTTTTTTTAATATGAAAAATGTGTATACTGGAACTAATAACGCTAGTACTACACCAAATAGGAGAGAAAAGAAAATTTCTATATCCCAAGTAGAGTGAGCAAGTTCTTGACCACCTTTAAAACCAATTGAGAATAATAAATAAAGCGAGATAAACTTTGAAGAACTGGGAGGTATGGCCAAATCACTTTTTACTTGTACTGCAAATAATCCAAGGAAGAAAAATAAAAGGGCTGGGTTAGTTAGGTTATCTATGAGTAAATGTAAATCCATGTAATAAAATTGAGGTCTAAAAAAAGGCTCGTTCTTGGTTAAGAAATACAAGCCTTTAGAGCTAATTAAAACTGTTTTAAGTCCTTTTTATATACTTATTTAAAAGGTCTCTATTATTTATTTTCTCACAGAAATAGTTACTGTACTATTTATTTCTAAGGTGTGTCCTTGCTCACGTATAGTGCTGAGATAGTCTTTAAGCTTTGCTTTCTCATCGATGAGTTCTATGATACGACCACTGTCATATTCACAAGCATCATCTATATTACCCTCTGTGCGCGTCAAACGCTGTAGCTTGTGGAAGTTTATTTTTTTATCCAACATTGCGTGAAGTATATCTCCAGCTTCTACAGCTGTAAAGACACCTTCAATAAGGTTTATTTTTTGATCAGTACTTGTGACGTTCATTGTTTCTTGTAATTCCATGTGATATTGATATTTATTATTTAATGTGATTGAAATTTAGATCTCTCTCCAGCAATTTTTATAATGAGAATGAGGACCATTAAAATTGAGACGGTTAGAATTTCTCTTATAAATAAATTTTCATTTGCGAGAGATAGCGACAGGACAATTAGAGGTATTGCAAGCAATACAATACACTGTAGGATAAATAACATTCTTGCCCAATCAATTTTTTTAAACACTGTTTTTTCTTCAAAAGAATGGGAAGTATCAAACGTTTCAATTTTAATTTTTTGCAACATCATTTTTGTTTTTGATGAGACAAATATCTTATGAAAAATTCATATAATTTTATTTATATTTATAATGAATTACATAAAAATATTTTATGCACTATACATTACATCAACTACAAGTCTTCCTGAAGGTTGCAGAACTTAAGAGTATTACCAAAGCCTCGGAGGAGCTCTATCTCACGCAGCCAGCAGTTTCCATTCAATTAAAAAATTTTCAAAAACAGTTTCCTATTCCTCTTACAGAGGTAGTAGGAAGGCAATTATTTGTAACAGATTTTGGTCAAGAAATAGCTACTGCTGCACAAAAGATTATTGATCAAGTGGAAGCCATCAACTATAAAACCTTGGCGTATCAGGGTGAGATCTCTGGAAAACTTAAAATATCTATTGTCTCTACAGGTAAGTATCTTATGCCTTATTACATTACAGATTTTATGAAAAAGCACGCAGGAGTTAATCTTGAGATGGATGTAACAAATAAAACCCGTGTAATAAGGCATTTAGAAAAAAATGAAACGGACTTTGCGCTTGTTTCTGTAGTACCAGATCATTTAGCAATAGAAAGTATCTCCTTGATTCCTAATAAACTTTACCTAGTAGGAGATAACCAGCACAATCTGACTAATAAAAAAATCACCAAAAACCAATTTCAAAAATTACCAATAATTTATCGTGAAAAAGGTTCGGCCACTAGAGCCGCTGCAGAGGCATACATCTTGGAAAGAGAAATTTCAACAACGAAGAAAATCGAGCTCACTTCTAATGAGGCGGTTAAACAAGCAGTTATTTCAGGTATAGGTGTTTCCATACTTCCCCTTATTGGTTTAAAAAATGAGCTGAATCAAGGAGATCTCGAAATTATTCCAAGCGCAGGTCTTCCTATCACAACTAACTGGAAACTAATCTGGCAACGCAGCAAGCAACTTTCACCCACGGCAAGTGCTTTTGTAAATTACTTGAAGGAAGAGAAAGACGCAATAACTAAGAAACATTTTAGCTGGTTAAATGACTATTAGGTATACGCTTTCGCGAAAGCGTAACTAACTCAAGCCCCATAAACACTACAATGACGTGTAAATGTCGGGTCAATTACGACAAAAAAATGGATGCAAATTTTAAAATCGCCGTACTATTGCCTTGTATAACATCTTGTACATTTGATGCGCATCATTACAAGGC
>CAWUIT010000318.1:0-3206 GCA_963922345.1 uncultured Dokdonia sp.
TCATTTTGTGTAATATCTCCTTCTATATCTGACATAAATGGAATGCTGTCAAGCTGGCGCTTAAGGGGTATTCTGAGGCTATCATAAATAGGGATGAGATACTCTGCAAGTGGCTTTGAAGCTGGAAGATCCTGTTTAAAAGGGTCAACTTGTTTTCCATTTTTCCAGAAACGGTAACATACGTGAGGCCCACCCGTATTGCCCGTCATCCCAATGGTACCTATCACATCGCCCTGCCTCACAGATTGACCTACTTTCACTAAGCGTTTTTGCATATGAAGGTACTGCGTATCATACGTTCCATTATGTCTTATTTTTACATAATTACCATTGCCGCCTCTGCGCTCTGACTTTGTCACAACACCATCTGCCGTTGCGAGAATAGGCGTGCCTATGGCTCCTGCAAAATCTGTCCCTTTATGAGGTCTCAACTTATAACCGTAATATTTAATACGCCTTTTGAGATTATAACGGGATGAAATTCTATTAAACTTAAGAGGTCCTTTTAAGAAAGCTCTCCTTAAATTTTCTCCATTTTCATCAAAATAATCAAAGCCTGCTACTAGTGAATCATTTGCAAACCTAAAGGCATACATCTCTCTACCCGCGTGCTCAAATACAACGGCTTTGATTTTTCCAATCCCCGCAGGAATCGTATCATTAACAAAGCGTTCTTCATAAATTGCCTTAAAGCGATCTCCTTTCTGTAATTTAAAGAAATCTATTGTCCACGCATAAATATCTGCCATTTTGTAGGCAACGTTTACACTTACACCAAGATCATCAAATGTAGAGGAGAGATTGCTATTAATCACTCCAGATATTTCTCTCTCATAAATAGTTGTAGGATGCTTTCTTGCAGCAGCTTTTACATTTTCTTCAAAATCTACAACCACATAATCTTCTCTGTTCTGCTCATAAATAAATACTTGAGCAGCCTCTGTAGAGTCCTTTGCTTTGAGCAATACGTAGGGCTTACCTGGTCTTATTTTGGTGGCATCAAAAACTGGTTTTACAGAATCTACGATCTCTTCAATAGTCGCATAATCTACATTTGCATTAAAGAGTATCTTTCCAAAACTATCGCCAGATTGAACGGTATCTCGCTCAACAATATAGTCATCCAGCACATAGCCATATTCCTTTACAATTTCGGGTTCGGCCTCGTAAATTACATCTGCCTCTGGAAGGTCTTGGTCTGCATCTCCACAGGCTATGAATAATGCTAGTGAGAATAGTATAATTAAGTAGGGGTGGTAGTATTTCACAAAAAAATCTTTATTAAACATTATGTCCCCAGTTTGCGAGCTCTTCTGTAGTCCACACCTCGGGAAAAAATATACGTCTCTGGTATTTTGGGTGCATGTATTTTGTCCATTCACTGCCTCCTGTCGCTTCTACAGCCTTTTTACCATTATTTAAATAATGATTTGCTGCGTGATAATGAGACATTACCCAAGTTACATTTACAGTATAATCGTAATGCCTTAGGGCGTCACGTAGCTTTTGATCCTCACGGACTTCTTGCGGTAGACTTTTAAAACGGGCGTACAAATTTATAGTATTATATTCTTTTGTAAAGGCTACAAAGTCGTTTTTATATTTTTCTTCAAAAGCAGTAAGCAAATACGATTTCTTGCCCGTGTTGTAGTCTTTCCCTGCTGCTTGCCAATATAAATGTTCTAATGCGTGCTCGTAGGAAGTGTTTCTGTCTATGCTTTCGCGAAAGCGTGCATCTATTAAATTGATTAAATCTGTGCTCGCAAATTCTATTTTTCTGTACTGAGCGCTCTGAAAACCACTGGCAGGAGTCAACGTTTTACGAAACTTCATGTACTGCTCTAGATCCATACCTTCCTGCATAATACTGAAGGAACTGGTGAGCATATCAAAGTATCTACTTATACGCCCTAACCGAGAGCTGAAGAAATCTACTGTAAGGTTAGGATGGTGCGCGACTTGCTCGATTTCCCACAAAACCATTTTAAAGAGAAGTTCATTTACCTGATGGTACATTATAAAAACATTCTCATCTGGGAAGCTGGTACGTGGTAATTGCAAACTTAGCAGTGCATCGGTATGTATGTAATCCCAATACGTGATGGGCTTACTTTGTAAGAGTCCCTCTAGATGATCATCAAGATCTTGATCAATTTTTTCATACTTATCATCTAGCTGATTGATAATTTTTTCTATATCGGGTTGAATGGACTTCTTCATTAAAGACTACGCTAGTTTAATTTATACACGAGCATTAATACTACAATTTTAAGATAGTTTACAATGTACAAAATCCTTAGTCAAAGATAATTTCAAAAGGGTATTTAAGTCCTTTATAAGCATCAAGATCTGCTTTGAGTGAACCCACAGCAAGGTCTGCTTTAATACGTAATGGGATCTTGTTATTATCGTCACTTACCCAAATAGTTAAACTCTCTTTCTCTTTAAAAACCCTACCTGACTGAACGAGCGGTTTGAACACAAGTGCCTTTACTTTACCAAATTTAGTCCGAATGGTCTCGCGTTCTAAAAATCGCATTTTAAAAGGATAATTTTCTCCATCAAAAAACATCGTGAGATTGATTTCATCACCTGCCTTTAACTTTTTTGTATCAAGATTATTGCGCAAATAATACATCGCAGAGACTAAATCTTGAATATTAGGTTCTGTAGCAACCGTTTTTTGCCTATCGTGCTTTAGGTCATTGATGTAAGCTTTGTGATTTACTTGGTCAAATTCTATAATCTTATTCTTGGTATGACCACCCTCATCAATCTTACGTTTAAATTTATAAGGCAAATCAGTTTCTTTATCTACCCAACTCTCATAGTAATCTTCTACCCCAAAGGCTAGACCTACAATACCTGTTGTTTCTCCAAAACCTTTGATATGATGTACAGGTCTACCTTTATAGTTAGAATCTTTGATATCAATAGTGGCATATCCTCCAGTAAGAAGCCCGTAATGCACCCTAAATTTTAGCCATTCTCCAGCTTTATATGTGTCTGAACGATAGGGCTTATACGATTCTTGTGGATACTGCATAAAAGCAGTACTCACGAATAGAACCACTATAAGTAAACTTACATACTTGTATATCTTCATCTTAGTCATTACGTAGCATTCTAGGGTTGATCTAACTTAGAAATGCAATTGTTATTCCAAAAATAGAATAACAAAAAAACTTCGCCTTATTTCTAAGACG